>NZ_JBJGZY010000021.1:0-71834 GCF_054050755.1 Modestobacter sp. SYSU DS0511 | reverse complement strand
CCCCCCCCCCCCCCCCCCCCCCCCCCCCCCCCCCCCCCCCCCCCCCCCCCCCCCCCCCCCCCCCCCCCCCCCCCCCCCCCCCCCCCCCCCCCCCCCCCCCCCCCCCCCCCCCCCCCCCCCCCCCGGCGGGGCCCGAGGTCGAGGAGGAGCCCACGCGCCGCGGCTCGACCCGGTCGCGGGAGCGGCTGCTGCAGCTGGGGTTCCTGGTCCCGGCCGTCGTCTACATGCTGCTGTTCTTCGGCTACCCCGTGGTGCAGAACGCCCTGATGGGCTTCCAGGAGTACACGACCCGCACCTTCGTCACCGGCGAGGCGCCCTGGGTCGGCCTGGACAACTACCGCGAGGTCATCGGCTCGTCGGTGTTCACCAAGGCCGCGCTGAACACGGTGCTGTTCACCGTCGGGTCGATCCTCGGCCAGTTCGTCCTCGGGCTGGCCATCGCCCTGTTCTTCCGCAAGCGCTTCCCGCTCAGCGGGCTGCTGCGCTCGCTGCTGCTCCTGCCGTGGCTCATCCCGCTCATCGCGGCGAGCGCGGTGTGGCGCTGGATCTTGGACAAGGACACCGGCGTGCTCAACCAGGTGCTCGGTGGCCTGGGCGTCACCGACGCCAACCCCGGCTGGCTGACCAGCACCTCGCTGGCCCTGATCACCGTGGTCGTCGTCAACATCTGGATCGGCATCCCCTTCAACACGACGATCCTCTACGGCGGTCTGCAGGACATCCCCGAGGAGCTCTACGAGGCCGCGGCCCTGGACGGCGCCACCCGCTGGCGGGCCTTCCGGTACGTCACCTGGCCGCTGCTGCGGCCGGTCGTCACCGTCGTGCTGGTGCTCGGCGTCGTCTACACGCTCAAGGCCCTGGACATCATCCTGGGGCTCACCGAGGGCGGGCCGGCCAACTCCACGCAGACCATCGCCACGCAGTCCTACAACCTGAGCTTCCAGCAGTTCGACTTCGGCCAGGGTGCCGCTGCCGGCAACATCCTCATCGTCGTCTCGCTGGTGTTCGCGGTCCTCTACCTGCGCGCCAACCGCCGCGCCCTGGACGAGTGAGGTCCCCGTGTCGCTGAGCGCCACCCTCCCCCTGCCCGACACCGCCCCGGCCCGGAAGAGACGGCGGCGAGGGACCGCGGGCCCTCGCGGGCCGTGGGGCTACACCGTCGCCGGGATCGCCATCCTCGCGGTGCTGCTCTTCCCGCTGTACTGGATGCTCAACGTCTCGCTGCAGCCAGCGGGGTCGGCGGCGAGCACCTCGTGGTTCCCCTTCGCGCTGAGCTTCGACGGGTACTCCACCGCGATCGCCGACCAGGGCGGCAACCTGATGACCAGCCTGGTGGTCTCGCTGGGCAGCGTCGTGCTGAGCCTGCTCATCGCCGCCCCGGCGGCCTACGCGCTGGCCCACTTCAAGGTGCGCGGGGCCGGGATCGTACTGTTCGGGATCCTGATCAGCCAGATGATCCCCGGGATCGTCGTGGCCAACGCCCTGTACAGCGCCTACAACGACCTGGGCCTGCTCAACTCGATCCCCGGGCTGATCCTGGCCGACTCGACCGCCGGCATCCCGTTCGGCATCCTGATCATGCGGTCGTTCATGGGCAGCATCCCGCCCTCGCTGACCGAGGCGGCCCGGATGGACGGCGCCGGCCCGATCCGCGCCTTCTTCCACATCATCCTGCCGATCAGCCGGAACGCGCTGATCACCGCCGGGATGTTCACCTTCCTCTTCACCTGGGGCGACTTCCTCTTCGCCCTGACGCTGACCACGAACGCCGAGGTCCGCCCGATCACCCTCGGGCTCTACCAGTACATCGGGACCTACGTCAGCGACTGGAGCACCGTCATGGCCACCGCCGTGCTGTCCTCCCTGCCGGCGGTCGTCCTGCTCGTCCTCGCCCAGCGCTACATCGCCGCGGGCGTCACCGGCGGCGCGGTCAAGTGACCGGCGTCCAGCAGTCAGGAGCTCCCGTGACCGTCCCCGCCCAGCCCTTGCGCGTGACCGTGTGGGGCGAGAACGTGCACGAGCAGCGCGAGCCCGAGGTGGCCGCTCGCTACCCGAGCGGCATGCACGGTGCCATCGCCGAGGGCATCGAGGCCAACCTCGGGGAGCAGGTCGTGGTGCGCACCGCGACCCTCGGCGACCCGGAGCACGGGTTGACCGAGGAGGTGCTGGCCGGCACCGACGTCCTCACCTGGTGGGGGCACGCCGCGCACGCGGACGTCGCCGACGAGGTGGTCGAGCGGGTGCACCGGCACGTGCTGTCGGGGATGGGCCTGGTCGTGCTGCACTCCGGCCACTGGTCGAAGATCTTCACCAGGCTGATGGGGACGACGTGCACGCTGCGCTGGCGCAGCGCGCACGACCGCGAGCTGGTGTGGACGGTCGACCCGACCCACCCCATCGCGCGCGGCATCCCGCACCCGATGGTCATCGACGAGGACGAGATGTACGGGGAGTTCTTCGACATCCCCGCCCCCGACGAGCTGGTGTTCCTGTCCACCTTCTCCGGCGGGGAGGTGTTCCGGTCCGGGTGCACCTTCCGGCGCGGGCACGGGAAGATCTTCTACTTCCGGCCCGGCGACCAGGACTACCCGGTCTACCACCACAAGGGCGTGCGCCGGGTCATCTCCAACGCCGTCGAGTGGGCGCGGACCGACCGCCCGGAGCGGGCGTACCCGACCCTGCTGCGGTACGAGACCGAGGACTTCTTCACCGGTCACGGGTACGGCGGAGCGTGAGCGGGACCCACCGCCGGGTCGACTGCGGGGAGCACGCGCCGCTGCCGGTCGTCGCCGTGGGCGCCGGGGCGATGGGCCGGGCCTGGCTGCGGACGCTGGAGGCCTCGGCCGAGGTGCAGCTGGTCGGCATCGTCGACCTGGACACCGCCGCCGCCGGCCGGGCCGCCGCCGAGCTGGGCCGACCCGACCTGCCGATCGGCACCGACGCCGTCGCGCTGGCGGCGCTGACGGGCGCAGCCGCGGTGGTGGACGTGACCGTGCCGGTCGCCCACCACCCGGTCACCACCGCGGCACTGCTGGCCGGCCTGCCGGTGCTGGGCGAGAAGCCCGCCGCCGACACCCTGGCCCGGGCGCTGTCACTGGCCGCGGCCGCCGAGGTCAGCGGTGAGCTGTTCATGGTCAGCCAGTCGCGGCGGTGGAACCCGCAGGTCGCCGCGCTGCGCGGGCTGGTGCAGGACCTCGGTGCCGTCGGCACGATGACCACCGAGTTCTTCCGGGCGCCCCGGTTCGGCGGGTTCCGGGACGCGATGGCGCAGCCGCTGCTGGTCGACATGGCCATCCACGCCTTCGACACGGCCCGGTACCTGCTCGGCGCCGAGCCGGTGTCGGCGTGGTGCTCGTCGTGGAACCCCTCGTGGAGCTGGTACGCCGGGGACGCGAACGCCACGGCGCTGTTCACCATGGCCGACGGCGCGCGTTACTCGTTCACCGGCTCGTGGTGCGCGCCCGGCGCGGAGACGTCGTGGAACGGCGCCTGGCGGGTCAGCGCCGAGCGCGGAACGGCGCTGTGGGACGGCGAGATCGAGCCGGTGCTGGACGCCGAGGTGACCGCCACCGACCGACCGCGCTCGCCGCACAGCGACATCGCCGGCGCGCTCGCGGTGTTCTGCGCCGCGCTGCGCACCGGGGAGACGCCGATGGGCGAGGTGCACGAGAACGTGATGAGCCTGGCCATGGTCGATGCGGCGGTCGAGTCGGCCGCCACGGGTGCGCCCGTGCTGCTGGACGACGTGCTGGCCCGGGCGCACGCTCAGGCGCTGGCGGAGGAGACCCACCCCGGCGTCCACGACGCGCTGGCCGGCTGGCCCTCGGTGCGCGAGGCCCTGACCGCGGTTGGCTAGGTCCGGCACGTGGGCGCCGCCGAGGGGCCTCCCCGCGGAGGGCGCGGCCGACGTCCACCGCGCTGGCCGCTCGTGGACCGACCCGGTTGGGCAGGGGCGGATCAGGGCAGACTGCTGATCATGTGGCTCTTCCTCACCCGCCGGTTCCGCATGTGGGTCGTCCTCACCGTCCTCGCCCCGCTGGCCACCAAGGTGCTCCGTGGCCTGGGCGAGGCCCTGCAGCGGCGCAACGGCCCGAACGCCGTCAGCAACGGGCTGCTCAAGGCCGGTGACCTCGGCGAGCGGGCGCGCACCAAGCTGGGCGGGAAGCGCCGCCGACGCTGAGCACCGGACGACGCCGAGCACCAGACGACGCCGAGGACGACAGCGAGACTGGGGACATGGACGCCTCCGCCACGCCCGACGCCCACCGACCCGACCCGCGCTCCCCGGCGCTGGAGCAGCGGCCGGCGGCCGGCGAGACCTCCGGCGTCGCGCTGTTCTGCCACGGCGGCACGGTGAGCAGTGTGGAACCGCCCCGCGAGCGCGCGCTGAGCCTGGTGCGGATGCGGGCGTTCGAGGAGTTCGTGCACCGCAGTGCCGCCGAGCGCGGCATCGGCACCGCCCTGCTGCGCTACCGGGTCGCCGGCTGGAACGGTGAGGCCGCCGATGCCCTCCAGGACGTCCGCTGGGCGATCGGGCAGCTCCGCGAGCAGCACGGCACCGACGTGCCGATCGTCCTGGTCGGCCACTCCATGGGCGGCCGCGCCGTGCTCCGCGCCGGCGGCGAGCCCTCGGTCACCGCCGTCTGCGCGCTGGCCCCGTGGACCCCGCCCGGTGAGCCGGTCATGCACCTGCGCGAGCAGACCGTGGTCATCGCGCACGGCAGCGGCGACCGCTGGGTGCCCGCGAGGCTCTCCGCGGACTTCGCCGTCCGGGCCCGCCGAGCCGGCGCCCGGGTGGCCCGGTTCACCGTCCCCGGCGGGCACGCGATGATCCGCCGCGCGCACCGCTGGCACGCCCTCGCCCGGGACGTCGTCCTGGCCGGCAGCGGCCTGGAGCCGATGCGGCCCGACGTCGTCACCGCGCTGCAGCAGCCCAGCCCCGAGGGCCTCGCCGTCCCGCTCTGAGCCGGGGGGCGAGGCGGATCCACGCGGTCGTTCCCCGCGCCGGGTCAGCCCAGGCCGGCGCGGAAGTGCTCGATCGTGCGCTGCAGGCCCTCGCGCAGCTCCACCGTCGGCGCCCAGCCCAGCGACTCCCGGGCGCGGGTGATGTCCGGCTGGCGCCGGGTCGGGTCGTCGACCGGCAGCGGCCGGCGGTCCAGCGTCGAGGTGGAGCCGCTCAGCTCCACGACCAGGTCGGCCAGCTCGCGGATGGTGAACTCACCGGGGTTGCCGAGGTTAATCGGCCCGGTGACCTCGCGCGGGCTGTCCATCATCGCCACCAGCCCGTCGATGATGTCGTCGACGTAGCAGAACGACCGGGTCTGCGACCCGTCCCCGTAGACGGTCAGCGGCTCGCCGGCCAGTGCGGACACCACGAAGTTCGAGACCACCCGGCCGTCCTGCGGGTGCATCCGCGGGCCGTAGGTGTTGAACAACCGGACCACCTTGATGTCGAGCCCGTGCTGGCGCCAGTAGTCGAAGAAGAGGGTCTCCGCGGCCCGCTTGCCCTCGTCGTAGCAGGCCCGCGGGCCGATCGGGTTGACCCGGCCCCAGTAGTCCTCGGTCTGCGGGTGCACCTCGGGGTCGCCGTAGACCTCCGACGTCGAGGTGAGCAGGATGCGTGCCCCCGTCCGCTTCGCCAGGCCCAGCGCGTTGATCGAGCCGTGCACGGCCGTCTTGGTGGTCTGCACCGGGTCGCGCTGGTAGTGGATGGGGGACGCGGGGCAGGCCAGGTGGTAGATCTCGTCGACCTCTACGTACAGCGGGAACGTGACGTCGTGCCGCATCAGCTCGAAGCGCGGGTGGCCCAGCAGGTGGGCGACGTTGGCCTTCGTCGACGAGTAGAAGTTGTCGACGCACAGCACGTCGTGGCCCAGGTCGATCAGCCGGTCGCACAGGTGCGACCCGATGAAACCGGCTCCCCCGGTGACCATGACCCGCTTGCTCTGCGGCACGTGACGTCCTCCAGTCCACCTGCTCCAGCCTCCGGCGCGTGATCACGCAGGGCCTGCGAGATGCTCCCACGCCGGTCCCGGGGCTCAGCCGAACAGGGCGCTGTAGCCGTTGAGCGCCGGCTGCCCGCCGAGGTGCGCGTACAGCACGGTCGACGACCGGTCGATCTCGCCGCGGCCGACGAGGTCGATGGTCGCGGCCATCGACTTCCCCTCGTACACCGGGTCGGTGACCATCCCCTCGGTGCGCGCGGCCAGCTCCATCGCGGCGATCGTCACGGCGTCCGGGATGCCGTAGATGCCCGCGTGGTACCGCTCGTCGAGCTCGACGTCGTCGAGGGTCAGCTCCCGTTGCACGCCGATGGCCCGGGCCGTCCGCTGGGCGATGCGCAGCACCTGGTCCCGGGTCTCGGCGGGCTTGGCCGAGGCGTCGATGCCGAGCACCCGGCGCGGCCGGGCGCCGGCCTCCTCGAGCTGCGCGAACCCGGCCACCATGCCGGCCTGGGTCGACCCGGTCACCGAGCAGACGACGACGGTGTCGAAGAAGACCCCCAGCTCGGCCTCCTGGGCGGCCACCTCGTGCGCCCAGTTGGCGAACCCGAGCCCGCCCAGCGGGTGGTCCGAGGCCCCGGCCGGGATGGGGTACGGCTTCCCGCCGCGCGCCTCGATCTCGGCGAGCGCGGCCTCCCAGCTCTCCTTGAACCCGATGCCGAACCCGGCCTTGACCAGACGGACGTCGGCGCCGGCCAGCCGGCTGATCAGGATGTTGCCGACCTTGTCGTAGACGGCGTCCGGCCAGTCGACCCAGCTCTCCTGCACCAGCACGCACTTCAGGCCGACCCGGGCGGCGACCGCGGCCACCTGCCGGGTGTGGTTGCTCTGCACCCCGCCGATCGACACCAGGGTGTCGCAGCCCTGCGCCAGCGCATCGGCGACCAGGTACTCCAACTTGCGGGTCTTGTTGCCCCCGTACGCGATGCCGGAGTTCACGTCCTCCCGCTTCGCCCAGACGGCGGCGCCGCCCAGGTGCTCGGTCAGCCGGTCCAGCCGGTGCACCGGCGAGGGGCCGAACAGCAGCGGGAAGCGGGGGAAGTCGGCAAGGGTCGTCGCCCTCGGGGCGGCGGGCGGGTCAACTGCTCGTGTCATCGGGGGTCTCCTCCAGTTCGGACAGCAGGGCCGTCCAGATCTCGGTGGTGGTGGCGACGGCGTCGGCGACGTCCCCGGCCGCGCAGGCGGCGATCAGGCGGTCGTGCAGGGCCACCGACTCCCGGCCGTGCGCAGCCGCGAACCGCTGCCGCTCCAGCCGCCGGACCGCCGGGGTGAACCGATCGACGGTGGCCTGCACCGCGCCGTTGCCGCACCGGGTGAGCAGCACCTGGTGCAGCTCGTCGTCGGCGGCCAGCGCGGCGGGGAGGTCGCCGGCGGCCACCGCCGCCGCGAAGCGGGTGTTGGCCGCGCGCATCGCGGCGACGTCCTCGGCCGTCGTGCGGCCGGCGGCCTCGCCGGTGGCGAGCTCGTGCATCGCCCGGACGACGACGGCAGCGTCCCGCACCTGCCCGGGGTCCAACGGGGTGACCCGGGTGTGGCTCTGCGGCTTCGCCTCGACCAGCCCTTCGTCCGCGAGCCGGGCCAGGGCGGTGCGCACCGGGGCGACCGACAGCCCGAGCCGGGTGGCGAGCTCGGCGTCCTTGACGACGGCGCCCGGGGCCAGCTCGCCGCTGACGATCGCCGCGCGGATCAGCTGGGCGGCCTGGTCACGCAGCAGCACGCGCGGGACGGGACTGATCGGCACAACTGACATCTCAGATGTCAGTTGTCCTCCCGTCAAGACCTGATCGCTGCGATCTCTGTCCGTCCTCGCCCTCGTCGGCCGTCCCGGACCGCGCCACCCTCGATGTCATGACGCTCGACTGGTCCACCCCGCCCGCCGACGCCGCCGCCCACTTCGCCCACCGGCTGGCCGTGGAGACCGACGTCTCCGACGTCCACGCCGCCCTGGAGTCCGGGCGCCCGGGTTTCGTCCTGCTGGACAGCCGGAGCACCGAGGCCTGGGCGCAGGGGCACGTGCCGGGGGCGCTGCACCTGCCCGGCCGGGAGATCACCGCGCGCGCCGACGAGCTCGCCCCCGCCGTCCCGGTGGTCACCTACTGCTGGGGCCCCGGCTGCAACGGCGCCACCCGGGCCGCGCTCACGCTGGCGACGCTCGGCTTCCGGGTGCGGGAGATGATCGGCGGCTTCGAGTACTGGGCCCGCGAAGGCCTGCCGGTGGAGACCGCAGCAGGCCTCACCCGCCCCGACGTCGATCCGCTCACCGCACCGACCGGGGTCAGCTGCGGCTGCTGAGCGCGGGCTGCGGGTCATCGGCCGAGCGCGACCACGGGAACTCGTCGTGCTTGACGCCGTCCCCGTAGCGGTCGGACCGGCGGAGACCCCGTCGTGATGCTGCCAGCCCGCTCACCAGCCCTGCTGCGGCAGCTTGTTGGCCAGTACGTACCGGTAGTAGTCCGCCCGCTCCAACCGGGATCCGGCCGCCTCGTCGACGACGAACGTGACGTGCGGGTGCAGCTGGAGCACCGACGCCGGGCACGAGGCGGTCACCGGGCCCTCGACCGCCGCGGTGACCGCGTCCGCCTTCGCCTCCCCGGTGGCCACGAGCACCAGGTGCTCGGCCTCCAGGACGGTGCCCAGCCCCTGGGTGACCACGTGCCGGGGCACCGCCTCGACGTCGCCGCCGAAGAACCGGGCGTTGTCCCGCCGGGTCTGCTCGGTCAGCGTCTTCAGCCGGGTGCGGCTGGCCAGCGAGGACCCGGGCTCGTTGAAGCCGATATGCCCGTTGGCGCCGATGCCCAGCAGCTGCACCGCCACCGGGCCGGCCGCCCGCAGGCGCGCCTCGTACTCCGGGCCGGCCTGCACCGGGTCCGCGGCGCAGCCGTCCGGACCGTGCACGACCGCCGGGTCCAGCCCCAGGTCGTCGGCGAGCTCCCGGCGGATCACCTCCCGGTAGGACTCCGGGTGGCCGGCGGGGAGGCCGACGTACTCGTCGAGCAGGAACGCCTGCACCCCGGTGAGGTCCAGCCCCTCCTCAGCGTGCCGGCGCAGCAGCTCCCGGTAGGCCAGCAGCGGCGAGGAGCCGGTCGCCAGCCCCAGCACGACCGGCCCGCCGCGGGCCAGCGCCGCGAGCACCGTCCCGGCGACGGCGTCGGCCACCACCCGGCCGCAGTCCTCCGGGGTGGGCAGCAGGACGACCTCCACGCCTCGGCGCTCCTCTCGGGTCACCCCACGCACCGGCCCGCAGGACGGCGGTGGGGGTCAGGTCCAGGTCGGTGACCGGCACGTCGCACACCGGCCCACCACCGGCTGGCCTCCATCCTCCCGCCCGAGCAGCCGGGCCGGGGTGACGACGGCGGAACGGACGGCGTCGGCCCGGGGAACGCCGGCGGCCCCGTTCACCTGGCCGGCCGCCGCCCGTCGATCATCGGCGATCGGCTGCCCGGCACGCCGACGGGCCGACCACTCGCCGATGATCAGCGGCGCGGCAGGGTAGGCCGCGCACGTGACCGTCGTCCGGGTCGACCCGTCGCTGCGCTTCCTGCTGCCGCTCAGGTGCCGGGCACGCGGTGAGCGGGAACTGGGGCACGACCCGGACGCCACCGTCGCCCACCTGGTGCAGGCCGCCGGGGTACCGCTGACCGAGGTGGGCGAGGTGCGCGTCGAGGGGGTCACCGTGGACCGCACCGCCCGGCCCGCCCCCGGCGCCGTCCTGGAGGTGCGGCCGGTCGGCCGGCCGCAGCCGGTGCCGGCCGGGGGTTTCCTGCTCGACGTCGGGCTGGGGACCCTGGCCCGGCGGCTGCGGCTGCTCGGGCTGGACGCCGCCTGGCGGAACGACGCCGACGACCCGGATCTCGTGGCGCAGGCGACAGTCGAGGAGCGGGTGCTGCTCACCCAGGACCGCGGCCTGCTCATGCGCCGGGCCCTGCCGCGCGGCGCCCTGGTCCGCGGGAGCGCCCCGGACGACCAGCTCTCCGACCTGCTGGACCGTTTCGCCGTCACGCCGGCGCCGCTCACCCGCTGCACGGCCTGCAACGGGGAGCTGACACCGGTGCCCAGGGCCGAGGTCGCCGACCTGCTCGAACCCGGGACGCTGCGGACCGCCGACGAGTTCTCCCGGTGCACCCGCTGCGGGCGGGTCTACTGGCGCGGCGCCCATTCCCGTCGCATCGACGAGCTCATCGCGGCGGCAACGCGCGCACGTCCGTGAGCACCTGGTCGACCAGGCCGTACTCCCGCGCCTCGACCGGGGAGAACCAGCGGTCGCGCTCGGAGTCCCTGGCGATCCGTTCGACGTCCTGCCCGGAGTGCTCCGCCTGCAGCTCGTTGACCTGCTGCTTCAGCCGGCCGAGCATCTCGGCCTGGATGGTGATGTCGGCGGCCGTGCCGCGCAGACCGGCCGAGGGCTGGTGCATCAGGATCCGCGTGTGCGGCAGGGCATGGCGCTTGCCCGCCGTTCCGGCGGTGACCAGGAACTGGCCCATCGAGGCGGCCATGCCCAGGGCGTACGTGGCGATGTCGCAGTCGACGAACCGCATGGTGTCGTAGACGGCCAGCCCGGCCATCACCGAACCACCCGGTGAGTTGACGTACAGGTGGATGTCGCGGGCCGGGTCCTCGGCCGAGAGCAGCAGCATCTGCGCGCACAGGTCGTTGGCGATGGCGTCGTCGACCTCGCGGCCGAGGAAGACGATCCGCTCGCGCATCAGGCGCTCGTAGACGGCGTCGCCGAGGGTGGTCGCCGTCGGGACAGCGGTTCGCATCGTGATCGGGCAGGGCGTGCCGGGAATGGTCATCGGTCTTCCTCTCGGACATCCGGAATGGACGACGTGAGCGAAGCAGGAATGCACACCCGGCGACCCGCAGAAATGGTCGATTGCGCGGTCAGCGCACTTCTTGTGCCGTCGGCGAATGGGGGTTGACGGCCGGGGAGGTCGCCGGGGCGGGCCCGTGGTCTGATCGACCGGTGAGCACTCCCCCCGTCGTCCGTCGCGCGACCCGGGCCGACGTCCCGCGGCTGGCGGCGACCCTGGCCGCCGCCTACCCCGACTACCGGTGGACCTCCTGGGCGCTGCCCGAGGACGGCCGCACCCAGCGGCTGTCCCGGTGGGCGGAGCTGTGGGGCGCGCTGGTGCCGGTGCTGGCCGAGACCGCGTGGGTCACCGACGACGTGAACTCGGCCGCCGCCTGGGCCGCCCCGGACGCGCCGCCGCACGCCGCGGACCTGCAGGCGGTGATCGACCGCGATCTGCCCCGGGTGTTCGGCGCCCGCCAGCCGGTGGTGCTGGCCAGCGAGCGGCTCGGTGCCCTGGGCCGGCCGGACGAGCCGCACTGGTGGCTGCACGCCGTCGGCACCCGCCCCGCGGCCCGGCACCAGGGGCTGGGCGCGGCGGTGCTGCAGCCGGTGATCGAGCGCTGCGACGCCGACGGGGTGCCGGCCGCGGCGACCGTCTACACCTCCACCGTCGTCCGCTGGCTGCAGCGGTTCGGGTTCGCCGTCACGCACAACACCCGCACCGCCGTCGACCACGAGCTGCCGATCTGGACCCTGGTCCGCCAGCCCCGCCGGAGTTGACCCGCGGGGGCCACGGACCGGCACCGGGGTGACGTGCGGCCCGGGGACGACCCACACCGTCCGCACGCCGCGACGGAGGAGACCCCGTGCCCGAGTACACGCTGCCCGACCTGCCCTACGACTACAGCGCGCTGGAGCCGCACATCAGCGGCCGGATCATGCAGCTGCACCACGACAAGCACCACCAGACCTAGGTCACCGGCGCGAACACCGCCCTGGAGAAGCTCGCCGAGGCGCGGGAGACCGGGAACTTCGACACGGTCAACCAGCAGGAGAAGAACCTGGCGTTCAACCTGGCCGGGCACGTCAACCACTCGGTGTTCTGGCCGAACATGAGCCCGGACGGCGGCGGCCGCCCCGAGGGCGAGGTCGCCGCGGCCATCGACGAGCAGTTCGGCGGCTTCGACGGCTTCCAGGCCCACTTCACCGCCGCCGCGCTGGGCATCCAGGGTTCCGGCTGGGCCGCGCTCACCTGGGACTCCGTCGGCCAGAAGCTGCTGATCAACCAGTTCCACGACCACCAGAGCAACCTGGCCGTGGGGCTGGCGCCCATCCTGCTGCTGGACATGTGGGAGCACTCGTTCTACCTCGACTACCAGAACGTGAAGGGCGACTACGTGAAGGCGTGGTGGAACGTCGTGAACTGGACCGACGTGGAGCAGCGCCTCGCCCGCTCCCGGACGGCGACCAGCGGGCTGATCGTCCCGGCGTGAGCTGAGGCTTGCCTGACCCCCGGGGGCCACAGGTCGGCCCCTGCGGCCCCCGGGGGCCGGGCAGCCACAGAGGAGCCAGCCCCCTGAGCCAGCCTGCGAGGAAGCCGTGTTCCTGTCGAAGACCGAGGCCGCCGTCCTCACCAGCACGCCGGCGCACGTCCGGCCCCCGGCGCCCCCGGCCGCCAAGCGGCGGCTGTGGCCGATGCTCGGCCCGGCGTTCGTCGCCGCCGTCGCCTACGTCGACCCCGGCAACTTCGCCACGAACTTCTCCGGCGGCGCCTCCTTCGGCTACACCCTGCTGTGGGTGATCGTCGCCGCCAACCTCATGGCGATGCTCATCCAGGCGCTCACCGCCAAGCTCGGCCTGGCCACCGGCCGCGACCTGGCGACCAACTGCCGGGAGCGGCTGCCCCGGCCGGTCACCTGGGGCCTGTGGGGGCAGGCCGAGGCGGTCGCCATCGCCACCGACCTCGCCGAGATCGTCGGCGGCGCGGTCGCGCTGAACCTGCTGTTCGGGGTGCCGCTGCCGATCGGCGGGCTGATCACCGCCGTCGTCGCGTTCGTGCTGCTGGCCGCCCAGTCGCGCGGGTACCGGCCGTTCGAGCGGGTGATCACCGGGCTGCTGCTGGTCATCGGCGGTGGGTTCGCCTACACGCTGGTGGGCTCGGGCATCGACCCCGGCGGCGTCGCCTCCGGCATGGTGCCCAGCTTCGCCGGCAGCGAGAGCCTGCTGCTGGCCACCGGCATCCTCGGCGCGACCGTGATGCCGCACGTCATCTACGTGCACTCCGCCCTCACCCCGGGCCGCTACGGCGACGTCGTCACCGAGGGCCGCACCCGGACCGGACGGGGGCGGCTGCTGCGCGCCCAGCGGATCGACGTCCTGGTCGCCATGGGCCTGGCCGGACTGGTGAACGCCGCGATGCTGATCATCGCCGCGCAGCTGTTCACCGCCGGCGACGGCATCGAGTCGCTGGAGAGCGTGCACGCCGGCCTGGGCGACCAGCTCGGCGGCGGCGCCGCGCTCGCCTTCGCCCTCGCTCTGCTCGCCGCCGGCTTCGCCAGCTCGTCGGTCGGCACCCACGCCGGGCAGGTGGTGATGGCCGGGTTCCTGCGCAAGCACATCCCGGTGCTGGTCCGCCGGCTGATCACCCTCGCCCCGGCGCTCCTGGTGCTCGGCCTGGGCGGGGACCCGACGACGGCGCTGGTCTGGTCGCAGGTGGTGCTGTGCTTCGGCATCCCGTTCGCCCTGGTGCCGCTGCTGTGGCTGACCAGCCGCCGGGACCTGATGGGCGCCTGGGTCAACCGCCGGATCACCACCCTGACCGGTTCGGTGGTGGCCGCGCTGGTCGTCGGCCTCAACGGCTACCTGCTGGTCGACCTCGTCCTCGGGTGAGGACCTACCGGCGGGCGACGACTACGAGTTCGCCGACACCACTGCCGACCGGCTCGCCGTGCCAACCCCCGTGCACCCGCTCGATGGTGAAGCCAGCGGCCGTCAGGTCGGCCCGCAACTCCTCCTCTGTGCGGAAGGCCAGGACGCTGCTCTCGGCCTGCGTGGCCCCATCCGGCAGCCGCCGGTGTTCGACGAGGTCCACCAGCCCGTCGGGGCGCACGGTGCACTCGGTCCAGGACTCCACGACCGTGCCGTCCGACAGGTGGTGGAGGCCTCGCCTGCGGTCGGGAGTCCACCGTTCCCAAGCGCGGTCCGCCGGGTCCCGGGAGTCGAACACCAGCCGGCCGCCGGGACAGAGCCGGCGGTGTACGTGGTGCAGCGTCTCGGTCCAGGCCCGCCGCGACGCGATGGCCTGGGCGACGTGGGAGGTCATCAGGGCCGTGTCGAACACCTGCTCACCGGGGACGTCGGCGGCGGTCCCCTCGATCCAGGTGACCGCCCCGGCACCGGGCTTGCGCCGCGCTGCCGCCAGACGTCCGGCAGCCGGGTCCACCCCGACGACCCGGTGGCCGGCCACCGCGAGCGCGAGGGTCAGGCGGCCGGTGCCACAGCCGACGTCGAGCACGCGGCTGCCCGGTTGCTCGTTCGCGAACGCGACGAACAGGTCGTCGTCGGCGGCCCAGGTGTTCTCCACGTCGTAGAGGTCGGCGAGCTGCTCGTCGGAGAGTCCCATCGACCCGGACCGTACCCAGCGGCACCGGCACCGATGAGTTCGCTGACGTCGCGCCGTCCCGGCCGCCGCGACGCCCGCGGCCGGCCGGGACGGGGTCACCAGGTGAAGCGGCCGACCGTGGCGCGCAGGTCGGTGGCCATCCGGGACAGCTCGTCGACCGCCTGCCGGGTCTGCCCCATCGCCTGGTTCGTCGAGCCGGCTGCCGTGGACACCCCGGTGATGTTCCGGGCGATCTCGGTGCTGCCGCCGGCGGCCTCCTGGATCGAGCGGGACATCTCGTTGGTGGTGGCGGTCTGCTCCTCGACGGCGGAGGCGATCGTCAGCTGGAAGTCGTTGATCGACCCGATCACCGACGAGATCCCACCGATCGCGTCCACCGCGTTCGCCGTGTCTCCCTGGATCGCCTGCACCCGCCGGGCGATGTCCTCCGTCGCCCGCGCGGTCTCCTGCGCCAGCTCCTTCACCTCGTTCGCGACGACAGCGAAGCCCTTGCCGGCCTCCCCGGCCCGCGCCGCCTCAATGGTCGCGTTGAGCGCCAGCAGGTTCGTCTGCTCCGCGATGCTCGTGATCACCTTGACCACCGCGCCGATCTCCTGGCTCGACGTGCCCAGCGCGGTGATCGTCTCCGTCGTCGACTGCGCTTCGGTCACCGCCTGCGCCGCCACCCGGGCCGCCTCGTTGGCGTTCTGGCTGATCTCCCGGATCGAGGCACCCATCTGCTCGGCGCCGGCGGCCACCGTCGAAACGCTGCGCGACACCTCCTCCGCGGCGGCGGACACGACATCGGACTGCACCGACGTCTCCTCCGCCGACGCCGAGATCTGCGCCGACGACGCGCTCAGCTCCTCCGACGCCGACGCCACGGCACCGGCCGACCCCGCGACCGAGGTGACCAGGCTGCGCAGGGCGAGCACCGCCTCGTCCACCGCCGCCGCGGTGGCACCGACCTCGTCGCGCTGGGCGAGCCCGGTCCGGGCGGTGAGGTCACCGGCGGCCATCGCCGAGGCCACCCGCCGCAGCTGCTCGAGGCCGCGGGTGACCGCGCCGGCCACGACCAGGCCGACCAGGCAGGCGAGCAGCACCCCGACCGCGCAGACGACGACCAGCGTGCGGGTCGCCGAGGAGACCACCTCTCCGTAGCCCGCTCCCTCGGTCAGCACGGCCTCCGCCTCCTCCTGCGCGGCGGCCAGCACCTCCTCGTAGGTCTTCCGGAGATCACGGGTCTCCCCCATGGCCAGGGCGACGGCGGCGTCGCGGTCGGTGGCCAGGAGGGCGAACTCGGCCTCGATGCTGGCCGACCACGCGTCGACGCCGTCCTGCAGCTGGGCGACCAGCGCGAGCTCGTCGGCCGTGGCCGCGGTGGCCCGCGCGTCGGCGAAGAGGCCGTCGATCTTCTCCAGGCGTTCATCGACCTCCGCGCGGAACTCCTCGTCCCCGGTGAGCAGGTAGCCGCGTTCGTCGTTCGCGGTGGCCTTGGCGGTCAGGCCGATGTCGCCCAGCGCGTGCATGTAGGGCAGCGACGTGCGCAGCTCCGCGTCCCGCGCGTCCCGGAGGTCGCCGAGACGGGTGATGGCCAGGACACCGACGAGCGCTGCGGTCAGCGCCGCCAACCCCACCGCAGCGAGGATCTTCACCCGCACGGAACGGTCGGCGAACCAGCGGCGAGGGGCGGGCGCGGGGGTGGATCGCATGACGTGGAGCTCCTGGAAGAGTGGCCCGGAGGCCGTGCTGGACGAGCCCGACGAGCATGCGGGGCCGGACGCCCGCCACCGCGCGCCGCATTGCGTGTCGGACCCGTCCGGTGTCGGAAAGGTGGACGACCGTGCGCCGGAGCCACCATGTCGACCGCCGGCGGCGACCTCGGCACGGGAAACACCGGGCGCCGGGAGCACCGATGAGAACCGGCGCCGGCGGTGGTCTTGAGCACCGACGACGACCTCGAGCCGCTGCACCGCACCGGCCCCGACCCGCTGAGGAGCACGACATGGGCAGGATCCGCGTCCACGAGTTCACCACCGTCGACGGCGTCGTCGACGCCCCGACGTGGACGATGGACCACGGCTTCCCCGACGACCTGGCCGCCTCGATCGGCGCGCTGACCGCACCGGCGCAGGGCATCCTCCTCGGCCGCACCACCTTCGAGATGTTCGCGCCGGCCTGGTCGACCCGGACGGTCGAGGACGACGAGGGCGCTCCCTTCTTCAACGACACGACCAAGTACGTGGTCAGCTCCACGCTCACCGACGCCGAGTCGATGTGGCGGAACTCGACGGTGCTCGGTGGCTACGACGCTGACCGCATCCGGGCGCTGAAGGACGACGTCGGGGACCTGTACGTGAGCGGCAGCGCCACCCTCGTGCGGGCGCTGCTGGCCGACGGCCTGGTCGACGAGCTGCACCTCTACGTCTACCCGCTCGCCGTCGGCACCGGCATCCGCTTGTTCCCCGAGGGCCACCCTCAGATCGCGCTGTCGCTGGTCGGCGCCGAGCCGCTGAGCAACGGGGTCGCCCACCTGACCTACGGACCGTCCGCCGCCTGAGCCGCGCCACCTGACGTTCCCGCGGGAACGTCAGGCCGGGACGATCTCGCCGGCCGTGGCGAACAGCGGGAAGTCGCTGCGGACCCCGGAGCGCTCCAGTGCCTTCTGCGCGCCACCGAACCGCTCGGCCACGGTGCTGCGGACCATCACGTCGATCCCGTCGCCTGCCGGGCGCAACCCGATCGCGGTGAGCCGGCCAGGGTGCTCGGTGAACAGCCGATCCGCCTCCGCGCGCAGGTCGCCGACGCGGAACCGGGTCTGCTCCACCACCACCTCGACGCCGGCGTCGCCCGGGTCGTCGACCACCGCCCGCACCGCCGGCGGCAGGTCGCCGTACCAGCGAACGGTGAGCGTGTCCCGGTCCCGGCCGAGCTCGACGTCGCCGAAGTCCGGTGATCCCCCGGCCGCCGCCCGGACCCGTTCGATCAACGCGTACAGCTGGTCGGTCACCGGTGCGAGCGCCAACTCCCCCATCGGCTCCGGCGGTACGTGGTCGAGCAGCTCGGACGGCTCGGGTCCCTGCTCCGGCATCGGGTGGAGCTCGACGGCGCCACGGCCGGGACGGCGAGGAGCGCGGCGAGTGGCCGGGCGCGACGGGTCTGCACCGCGTGATCATCGCGATCCGGACTCCCCGGGTCCAGAGGTCACCTCACGAGGCGGCACGAAGCGGACCCGACCGGCCGGATGTGCCACGATCACCCATGGGCGTCTTCTGGCTGGTCATGGGCCTCGGGCTCGCCGCGCTGCTGCTGACGGCCTGGCTGATGGACCGGGCCGCCCGGCGCCGCGGGGCCCGGATGAGCACCCATCGAAGGCCGGCTGTCCGGGGTGGTCGACATCCCGAACTCGTGCTCGACGGTCTACCTGCCCACCGGGATCTTCGACTTCGACGTGGAACCGTCCGCGTCGGGGCCGATCCGCATCGACCCGGGCATGGGGGTCCCGCGGTCCGGCTTCTGAACGGCTGCCGGGGCGCGGCCGACCCGCTCCGGGTCGGCCGCGCCCGTCGGCGACGCCGGTCAGCCCGGCTGGGCCTCGCCGGCCTCGGGGAAGAGCGGGAAGCCGCTCTCCACCCCGGCCTCCAGGACGGCGGTCTCCGCGCTGCCGGCGGCCTGGACGGCGTCCGGGGCGACCAGCAGGTCGACGCCGTCACCCTCGGGCCGCGCGCTGGCCGCCTGGACGACCGGGGCGTGCTCCGCGGCGATCCGCTCGGCCTCGGCGCGCAGGTCGCCGGGGCGGAACTCGGTCCGCTGCACCACGACGGTGAGCCCCTCACCGGCCGCGTCGACCACCTTCCGGACGTGCGCCGGGAGGTCACCGAACCAGCGGACGGTCAGCCGGGTCCGGTCCAGGCTGAGACCCGGCGTCCCGTAGTCCGGTGAGTCGCCGGCGGCCGTGGACAACCGCTCCAGCAGGTCGTACACCTCGGCGCGGGTGCCCGGGTACATCACGTACTCGCCGTGACCGACCCCCGGGGACGGCGGAGCGGACCGGCGGGGCTGCTTGCGCGGGGCCATGCGCCCATCATCCAGGCTGGGGCCATGGAGATCAGCGGAGCACGGATCTGGGTCACCGGCGCCTCGACCGGCATCGGCGCGGCGCTCGCCCGTGAGCTCGCCGACCGCGGCGCCCGCGTGGCGATCAGCGCCCGCAACGCCGAGCAGCTGGCCGAGGTGGCCGAGGGCCGGATGACCGCCGTCCCGGTCGACGTCACCGACCGGGCGGCCACGGTGGCCGCGGGCGAGCAGGTGCGCGCGGCGCTGGGCGGGATCGACGTCGCCGTCGCCAACGCCGGCACCTGGTCGGGGTTCCACGTGGAACCGTGGGACTCCGACGCCTTCGCCGAGCACCTGCGGATCAACGTGATGGGCGCGGTGCACACCTTCGAGGCCGTCGTCCCGCAGATGCTCGCCGACGGGCGGGGTCGGCTCGTCGGGGTCGCCTCGGTCGCCGGGTACCGCGGGCTGCCCGGCTCGGAGGCCTACAACGCCGGCAAGGCCGCGCTGATCAGCCTGCTGGAGAGCCTGCGCGGCTCGCTGGCCCCGCGTGGTGTCGTCGTCCAGCTGGTCAACCCCGGCTTCGTGACCACCCGGATGACCGACCGCAACCGCTTCCCGATGCCGTTCAAGGTGCCGGTCGGCGTCGCCGCCCGGACCATCGCCGACGGCATCGCCCGGGACAAGGCGGAGATCGTCTTCCCGCTGCCGATGGCGCTGCTGATGAAGACCGCCCGGCTGGTGCCGGTGCGGGCCTGGACCGCGCTGACCGCCACCATGGCCCGCCGTGGCCTCCACGGCGGCCCGAGCCGGCGGGAGGGTTGAGCGCCGCCCGCCGCGCGGGTTGAGCCGGGTGGGCGGACGTTGAGCCGCGGCACAGCACGGCTCAACGTCCGGTGGAGCGGCTCAACCCGCCCTGGCCTCAGTCCTTGGGGCCGCCGGCGACGTAGATGACCTGGCCGGAGACGAAGCCCGCGCCCTCGCTGGCCAGGAACGCGGCGGTGTGCGCGATGTCCTCGGGCTGACCGACGCGGCGCACCGGGATCTCCTTGGCCGCGCCCGCCTTGAAGTCCTCGAACGGCACCCCGACCCGCTCCGCGGTCGCCGCGGTCATCTCGGTCTCGATGAACCCGGGCGCGATCGCGTTCGCGGTGACGTTGTAGCGGCCCAGCTCGATGGCGAGGGTCTTGGTCAGCCCCTGCATGCCGGCCTTCGCGGCCGAGTAGTTGGCCTGCCCGCGGTTGCCCAGCGCCGAGACGCTGGAGAGGTTCACGATCCGGCCCCACTGGGCCTCGACCATGTGCTTCTGCGCCGCCCGGCTCATCAGGAACGCCCCGCGCAGGTGCACGCCCATGACCGCGTCCCAGTCGCCGACGCTCATCTTGAACAGCAGGTTGTCCCGGGTGATCCCGGCGTTGTTCACCAGCACGGTCGGGGCGCCCAGCTCGGCCGCCACCCGGTCGACCGCGGCGGTCACGGAGTCCTCCTCGGCGACGTTCGCGCCCACGGCGAGCGCCCGGCCACCGGCGCCGGTGATCGCCTCCACCGTGCCGGCGCAGGCGCCCTCGTCCAGGTCCAGCACGGCCACTGCCATGCCGTCCGCGGCGAACCGCTTCGCGATGGCCGCGCCGATCCCGCGCGCCGCCCCGGTGATGATCGCCGTCCGCTGCTCTGCCACTGCATCTCCTCGTCGAGTCGTGTGCTGTCACTCCTGTGCTTACACCCGGGCGCCTCTCAGCCCTTCGCGCGGGCAGTGAGGACGGCGAGGGCGCCTACGGCCAGCGCCCAGACCAGCTGCACCGGCACCCACAGCGCCGACGGCGTGCCCACCAGCAGCGCGATGCCGAACGGCAGGGTGCCCACCACACCCAGGTCGGTGCCGCGGACCAGCGTCGCGCCGACCCCGCTGGGCACCGCCCCCATCGGGGTCGCCACCACCGGCCCCGACCAGTCGAGCTCGGGCCGGTACCCGCCGCGCACCGCGGCGCCGGCCCACGCCGGGGCGACCGCGACGCCCAGCCCGGCCCAGACCGCCATCGAGCCGGTGCCCTGACCGACCAGCGCGCCGGAGAGGCCGCACACCACCGTCAGCGCGGCCAGCGGCACCACCGACCGCAGCCGGACGGCGGCGTCGGCCGACAGCGGCAGCACCCGGTCCAGCGCCGGGGAGGCCTGCGCCCGCCGGCTGGGTTCGCCCAGCGCCACCGCGGCCAGCGCCCACCCGAGCACTGCGGCGACCGCGACCAGCGCCGGCAGGTTCCCCAGGCCGGACGTGCGGGCGGCCAGCACCGGCAGCGCCGCGCCCACCGCCAGCTGACCCCAGCGCCACGGCGACCGGGTGAGCACCACGAGGTCGGCGGCGAGCAGCGCCGACCGGGCACCGCGCACCCGCCGCCACCGGCGCGGCCGCCGGGGCGCCCGCGGCGAGCTGGCCAGCGCCCGGCCCAGCTCCCGGGTGTCCATCGAGAACGTCGAGGCGGTGGCGTACTGCACGATCTCCCCGCGGGCCCGCAGGTCACCGGCGCGCAGCCGGCCCAGCCGGCGGTCGGCGGCGACCACCCCGAGCACCGCCAGCACTCCGGCGACGACGGCGGCGGCGACCAGCGGCGTCCCGGTCGGCTGCACCGCCCAGCCGGACACCGGGCCGGCGTCGACCGCGGCCAGCACCGTCCCGGCGACCCCGGCGCCCACCACCGCCACGCAGGCCAGCGCCCCTGCGGCGGTCGGCAGCCGACGGCCTCGGCCGGCCGCCTGCAGCACCACCAGCAGCCCGGCGCCGGCCGCGGTGAGCAGGGCCGCGGCGGCCACCCCGATCAGCACGTCGGCCGCCGCGGGGGCGACCGGCACGGCGAGCAGCACCGGGACGGCGACCACCGCGGCCGCCGTCGCCGCGAGCAGCACCACCCGGACCAGCTCACCGCGCAGCAGCCCGCGCCGGTCGGTCGGCAGCGGCAGCCACCAGACGGCCGCGGCGGGGGTGGCGCTGACCGGGCCGAGCCGGGCGAGCACCCAGGTCAGGCCGGCGACCACCAGCACCGCGGCGACTCCGGAGGTGACCGCGCCGGGCAGCACCGCCGCCCCGGTCGCCGGGCGGGCGGCGATCTGGTCGCGCAGGCTGGAGACGGTGCCGCCCACGACCGCGACGAGGATGCCGAGCGAGGTGAGCCAGCCGACGACGTCGCCGACCAGGGTCGCCCAGCTGGTGTCGGCCCGCGCCGCGGTCGCCCGGCGGGTGACCCGGCGGACCTGACCACCGGTGAGCGGGGCGCCGCTGAGCACCGGGGCCCCGGCGACGGCGGTCAACGCTCAGCCCTCGGTCAGCGCGGCGACGGCGTCGTCCGGGGAGACCAGCGGGCAGTCCTCGTCGTCGACGACCAGCACGTCGTCGGCCAGGGTGCGGAGGAACTCCGGGTCGTGGCTGGCGAACACCACCGTGGCGCCCGCGGCGACGTCGTCGCGCAGCCGGGCGGCCAGCTGCCGGCGCATCCCGGTGTCCAGCCGGCGCTCGGGCTCGTCGAGCACCAGGAGCCGGGCCGGGCGCACGAGCGCCGCGGCCAGCGCGAGCCGCCGCCGCTGCCCGGAGGAGACCGCCGAGGGCAGCGCCTCGGCCCGCCCGGCCAGCCCGAACGCCTCGACCTCCCGGGCGACGACGTCCTCGGGGTCGGCCACGCCGTGCCCGCGGGCGGTCAGCAGCAGGTGCTCCACCCCGGTGAGCGCGGGGAAGAACGCGTCCTCGTCGAGCACGGTGGCCACCTCGGCGCGGAAGGCCGCCGAGCGCTCGTCGACCGGGTCCCCGGCGTAGCGCACCGTCCCGCCCAGCGGCGGGAGCAGCCCGACCAGGGTCTGCAGCACGGTCGACTTGCCCGCGCCGTTCGGCCCGACCAGGCCCAGCGCGGTGCCCGGCTGCACCGCCACGGTGACCGGCGCGCAGACCGGCTCACCCGCGGCGTACCCGACCAGCAGGTCGTCCGCCGCGAGGAGCACCGGCTCAGGCACCGGCCCAGGCGGCGTCGAAGAAGCCGACCTCCAGCTCCATGGCCCGGCGGTGGGCGGCCCGCACCGCGACGAGCTGCTCGTCGGAGGCGCCGGCGCACAGCTGGTCGAGCAGCCGCTCCAGGGTGGCGGCGAGCTCCTCGAACTCGGGTGCGGCGTAGGTGTCCACCCACTCCCGGTAGGGCCCGGCGGCGCGCGGGGCCAGCTGCTGCCCCAGGTGGGCGTAGAGCCGCATGCACGGGGTCATCGCGGCGCAGGTCAGGGCAGCGTCCCCCCGGCCGGCGGCGTCGATCAGGAAGTCGACGTACGCCGACGTCGCCGGCAGCGGCTGGACGTCGGTGAGGTCGATCCCCCACTGCTCCGCGTAGCCGCCGTGCAGCCGCAGCTCCTCCTGCACACCCGCCCGCAGGTCGGTGAGCACTGCACGCACGCCGGGGTTCCCGCTGCTCTCCGCCCCCAGCCGGTAGGCCCGGGCGAAGGCGTCGAGGAAGAACGCGTCCTGGGCGACGTAGCCGGCGAACCGCTCCCGGGGCAGCGTGCCGTCGGCGATCCCCTGCACGAACGGGTGCGCCAGCGCGGCCGCGGCCAGGTCGGCGTCGGCGGCCCACAGCTCCGCGGAGACGCTCACGCCCCCTCCATCGCCATGTCCCAGAAGGCGATCTCCGCGTCGATCACCTCGGCGAACACGGCGTCGGCCTCGGCGGCGGACGGCGGGTGGGCGTCGGCGGCCGCGGCCAGCCCGGCCACGTAGCCGGCGAACCCCGGCACCGTCCAGTGCTCGACGAACTCGCGGTACTGCGGGGCCCCGGGCAGCGCGCCGGACCAGGCGTCGAGGTAGGTGCGCTCGATCGTCCACAGCGCGGTCAGCCCGGTCGGGACGTCGGCGCCGTCGAGCCGGGCCAGCAGCTCGGCGTAGGCCGTGGTGGCCGACAGCGCCGGGGCATCGAGGTCCAGCCCGCGGGCCGCGGCCAGCTGCTCGAACCAGGCCAGCTCGTCGACCAGCGCGACCAGCCCGCCGGCCAGCACCGCCTGCGCCGGCCGGGGCGCCCGGGCCAGCAGCCGGGCCTGGAAGCGCAGCAGGTCGGCGACGAACCGGGCGTCCTGCACCAGCCAGGTCTCGAAGGCCGCCACCGGCACGGTGCCCTCGCGCACCCCGGTGAGGAAGGGATGGGCGGTGGCAGCCCGCCAGGAGTCGGGGGAACGGGTCAGCAGCTCGTCGACCGGCACGGCCGGGACTCTAGCCAGCCCGGCCACGCAGCCGGGTTCCGGACGGGGTGTTCCAGACGAGGAGGTTCCCCGGCGGTGTGCCGGTGCGCCCCCGGTGGCTAGTGTGGCGGTCGTCATGGCCGATGCCATGTGCGGGAGCTCGGGCGGAACCGGGCTGAGAGGGCGGCTGAGCGCCGCCGACCGCTGGAACCTGACCGGATAATGCCGGCGTAGGGAGCGACACCGTGAGCACCTCCACCCCTCCGTCCCCCGTGACCGGGGACGCCCCCCTCACCCTCACCGAGGCGCCGCCGCGCACCCTCGGGCTGCGCGACGCGCTCGGCCTGTGGGGCAACCTCGGCGTCAGCCTGCTGCTGCCGGTGGCCGCGGTCTACGTGGTGCTGCCCGGCCGCCCGCTGGCGGTGACGATCGGCGCCATCGTGGTCGGCGCCCTCATCGGCGCGGCGCTGCTGGGCGCCACCGCTGCCGCCGGCGCCCGCGAGCAGGTGCCGGCGATGGTGCTGCTGCGCGGACTGCTCGGCCGGCGCAGCTCCTACCTGCCGACGGCGCTGAACCTCGTGCAGTGCGTCGGCTGGGCCACCTTCGAGATCGTGATCATCGCCGAGGCCGCCTCCCGGGTGCTCGACGCGCCGCGCTGGCCGTTCGTCCTCGGCGCCGGGGTGCTGGCCACCGCCATGGCGCTGCGGCCGCTGGGCGTCGTCCGGCTGCTCGCCCGCTACGCGGTGTGGGCGGCGCTGGCCGCGCTGGTCTACCTCTACGTGCAGGTGCTCCGCGAGCCCCTGCCCGAGCTCGCCGAGGGCAGCGCCACCTCGTTCTGGACCGCCGCCGACATCGTCATCGCGCTGCCGGTGTCCTGGATCCCGCTGGCCGCCGACTACACCCGGCACGTGCGCAGCAGCCGGGCGGCCGGCCTCGGCGCGGGTCTGGGATACGGCATCGCGACCGTCGTCATGTTCACCCTCGGGGTGCTCGCGCTGGCCGCCTACGGCAGCGCCGGGCTGGACGTCATCGACGCACTGCTGGTGGTGCCGCTGGGTGCGCTGGCGGTGCTGCTGCTCGTGGTCGTCGAGCTGGACGAGGCGTTCGCGAACGTCTACTCGACCGCGGTGTCCGCGCAGAACGTCGTCGCCCGGGCCGACCGGCGGGTGCTGGCGGTCGCCGTCGGCGCGGTCGCCACGCTGCTGGCGCTGACCTTCGACATCGCCGCCTACGAGCCGTTCCTCTTCCTGATCGGTGCGGTGTTCGTGCCGCTGGCCGGGGTGTTCCTGGTGGCCTACTGGCTCTTGCCCCGCGGCGCCTGGAACACCTCCGACACCGCGCCGGCCCGCCTGGAGCTGCTGGTGCCGTGGATCGCGGGCTTCGTCGCCTACCAGCTCACCCTGCCCACGTACTTCGCCGGCCCGGGCGCCGGCTGGACGACGTGGTGGACCGAGCGGCAGACCGACCTGGGCATCGACCCGGCCAACGGCTGGTCCGCCTCGCTGGTCAGCCTGGCGGTGGCCGTGCTGCTCACCCTGGTCGTGCGGGCCCCGGCGCTGGTGCGGGGGCGCCGGTCGTGAGCCTGGGGCGGCTGCACGTGCTCACCGACGCCCGCGGCGGGGCGGCGGCGCTGGCCGCGGTCGAGGCCGCCGTCGCCGCCGGGGCGCCGGTCGTGCAGGTCCGCACCAAGGGCGGCACCGACCGCGAGCTGTACGAGTTCGCCCGCGCCGTCGTCGCCGTCTGCGCCCCGGCCGGCGCCACCTGCCTGGTCAACGACCGGGTCGACGTCGCCCTGGCCGTCGGCGCCGACGGCACCCACCTGGGCGCCGGCGACCTGCCGTTGGCCGCCGCCCGCCGGGTCGCCGGCCCCGGTCACCTGCTCGGCGGAACCTGCCGCGACCCCGAGCTCGCCCGGCAGCTGGTCTCCGAGGGCGCCGACTACCTCGGCGTCGGCCCCGCCTGGCCGACCACCACCAAGACCGGCCTGCCCGACGCGCTGGGCCCGGGCGGCATCGCGGCGGTCGCCGCCGCGGTCGACGTCCCGGTGATCGCCATCGGCGGGGTGACCGCGGCGCGGGTGCCGGCGTTGCTGGCCGCCGGGGCCACCGGGGTCGCCGTCGTGGGCGCGGTCTCCGCCGCCGCCGACCCCGCCGCGGCGACCCGGGAGCTGCTGACCGCACTGGACGCCGCCCGGTGACCGCCCTTGGTCGCCAAAATGGCCATTTTGGCGGAAGCGGTGAGGGACCCGTGGGCGGTGACCGGGTGGACGTCGTCGTCGCCGGGGGCGGGCTGATCGGCCTGTCGGTGGCCTGGCGGGCCGCGCAGCGCGGGCTGTCGGTCACCGTCGTCGACGACGCACCCGGTGCCGGTGCCTCCGCCGCGGCCGCCGGGATGCTCGCCCCGGTCACCGAGGCCTCCTACGGCGAGGAGGCGCTGCTGCAACTGTGCGTGGCGTCGCTGCAGCGCTACCCCGCCTTCGTCGCCGAGCTCGAGCAGGCCAGCGGTCTCCCGGTGGAGCTGCGCACCGCCGGGACGCTGGTCGTCGGGTTCGACGCCGACGACGTCCGTCAGCTGGACGAGCTGCACGCCTTCCAGACCGAGCTCGGGCTGGCCGCCGAACGGCTCACCCCCCGGGAGACCCGCCGCCGGGAGCCCGCACTCACCCCCCGGCTCCGCGGCGGGCTCGCGGTCGACGGCGACCACTCCGTCGACGGACGCGCGCTGCACGCCGCCCTGCTGGCCGCCGGCGCCGCCGCCGGGGTGCGGCTGGTGCGCGACCGCGCCGCCGAGCTCACCGTCGTGGCCGGCCGGGCCACCGGCGTCGTGCTGGCCGGCGGCGACCCGCTGGCCGCCCACGTCGTCGTCCTCGCCCTGGGTGCGCACAGCGGGAGCCTGCCCGGCGTGCCGCCGCTGCCGGTGCGCCCGGTGAAGGGCCAGATCCTGCGGCTGGCCGGCGCGGGCGGGCTGCTGGGCGGCACGGTGCGGGCGCTGGTCCGCGGCCGGCACGTCTACCTGGTGCCCTACGGCGAGGGCCGGCTGATCGTCGGGGCCACCGTGGAGGACCGCGGTTTCGACGCCCGGGTGACCGCCGGCGGCGTGCACGAGCTGCTGCACGACGCGATCGAGGTCGTCCCCGAGGTCGCCGAGCTGGAGCTCACCGAGACGCTGGCCCGCTGGCGCCCCGGCACCGCCGACAACGCGCCCCTGCTGGGCGCCTCCTCGCTGCCCGGGCTGGTGCTGGCCACCGGCCACCACCGCAACGGGGCCCTGCTCGCCCCGGTGACCGGCGACGTGATCGCCGAGCAGCTGACCACGGGCCGGCTGCCGGCGATCGCCTCGTCCTTCACCGCCGACCGGTTCGGGAGGACCGCGTGATCACCCTCTCCGTCAACGGCTCCCCCGCCGAGCTGCCCGACGGCGCCACCGTCGCCGACCTGGTGGCCCAGCGCGCCGCGGGCCACGACCGGGTCGCCGTCGCCCGCAACGGCGACGTCGTCCCGCGCAGCAGCTGGCCGGCGACCCCTCTGACCACCGGCGACACCGTCGAGGTGCTCGCCCCGACCGCAGGAGGCTGACATGAGCACCGCAGAGGAGCTGGGCGCGGCGCTGGCCGCCGAGGAGTCCGGTGACACCTTCGCCCTCGCGGGGGAGACGTTCCGCTCCCGGCTGCTGCTCGGCACCGGGGGCGTGCCCAGCCTGGAGGTGCTCGAGCGGGCCATCCGCGCCTCGGGCACGCAGCTGGTGACGATCGCCTTGCGCCGGGTCGAGGCCTCCGCCAGCGGCGCGATGCTGCAGGTGCTCGAGCGCTGCGGCGTCCGGCTGCTGCCCAACACCGCCGGCTGCTTCACCGCCCGCGAGGCGGTGCTCACCGCCCGGCTGGCCCGGGAGGCGTTCGGCACCGACTGGGTCAAGCTGGAGGTGATCGGCGACGAGCACACCCTGCTGCCCGACGCGGTGGAACTGGTCGACGCCGCCGAGCAGCTGGTCGCCGACGGGTTCCAGGTGCTCGCCTACACCACCGACGACCCGGTGCTCGGCCGGCGGCTGGCCGACGCCGGCTGCGCCGCGGTCATGCCGCTGGGCTCACCGATCGGCAGCGGGCTGGGCATCCGCAACCCGCACAACATCGCGCTGCTGCGCGAGGCGGTCGACGTCCCGGTGGTGCTCGACGCCGGCATCGGCACCGCCTCCGACGCAGCCCTGGCGATGGAGCTGGGTTGCGATGCGGTGCTGCTGGCCTCCGCGGTCACCCGGGCCCGTGACCCGGAGCGGATGGCGTTGGCCATGCGCCAGGCGGTCGAGGGCGGACGGCTGGCCCGCACCGCCGGCCGGATCCCCCGGCGCTGGCACGCCGAGGCCTCCACCCCGATGGCGGGGCTCCCCGAACTGTGAGGCCCCACCGGTGACGTCGCTGCCCCGGCTGCTGGTGCTCACCGACCGGCGCCAGTGCGCCGGGTCGCTGGTCGACGCCGTCGCCACCGTGGTCGACGCCGGGGCCCGCGCGGTGGTGCTGCGGGAGAAGGACCTGCCCGAGCCCGAGCGCGACCGACTGGCCGACGAGCTCACCGCGGTGCTCGCGCCCGTCGGCGGGCTGCTCGTCCGCGCCGGCCGCACCGGCGGGCACGCCGTCCACCTGGCCGCGGCCGACCCGTTCCCGGAGCCGCGGCCGGCGCTGGTCGGGCGCTCGTGCCACGACGCCGCCGAGGTGGCCCAGGCCGCCGCCGAGGGCTGCGACTGGGTGTTCGTCTCCCCGGTCAACCCGACCGCCTCCAAGCCCGGGTACGGCCCGCCGCTGGGGCTCCCCGGTCTCGCGAGGCTGGCCCGGGGCGCGCCGCCGGTGTACGCGCTCGGCGGCATCGCCCCCCGCGACGTGGCCGGGTGCCTGGCCGCGGGAGCGCACGGGGTGGCGGTGATGGGCGCGGTGATGCGCGAGCCGGCCGTCGTCGGTGCGTACCTGACCGCCCTGGGCTGACCGCCCCGCCGCCAGCGGTCCGCGTCGCCGGGGAGGATCGGGCCGTGGCCTACCTGCTGCTCGCCTGCGCCATCGCCGCCGAGGTGGCCGCGACCTCGCTGCTGCCCCGCACCGCCGGGTTCACCGTGCCACTGCCCACGGTGGCCGTGCTGGCCGGGTACGCGCTCTCCTTCGTGCTGCTGGCGCAGGTGGTCAGGACCGTCCCGGTCGCGGTCGCGTACGCCATCTGGTCCGGGGCGGGCACCGCCGCCGTCGCCGCGATCGGCGCGACGCTGCTCGGCCAGCCGCTGTCCGGGTGGCAGGTGGCCGGCCTCGTGCTCGTCGTCGTCGGCGTGGTGCTGCTCAACCTGGGTGGGACCGGGCACTGACGCCGTGGGGCGGGTGTGACTGTGGAACGCGATCGTCCGGACACATGTCCGCTGCGCCGCAGCCGGGTGCCCTAGCGTCGGCCGGGACCGGTTCCGGCGGGACCATCGGCACAGAGTGAGAGCTGACTCACACCGGCTGAATGTTTGGCCGAGGCCTGCCGAGCCAAGACAGTGGGTCGCTGTCGAGCAGCCGATGGCGTGAGCGCGAGGAGACCGAGTGAGCGGCGAGACGGCGCGCCTGGCGTGGCCCTCGTCGCCGCCCCCACCCGCCGCGGACGGCTGGTCGTGGGAGCTGCACTCGGTCGCCGAGCTGCCCCGCGTGCGCGCCGAACTGCGCCGCGGGCTGGCCGCCCGGTCCAGCGGCGACGCCCGCGCCGAGGAGCTCGACGAGGCCGTCGTCCTGGCCTTCGACGAGATGGCCTCCAACGCCCTGCGGCACGGCGGCGGCGGGGTCCGCGCCCGCGTGCAGCAGACCCCGCGGGCCTGGCTGATCGAGGTGCGCGACTCCGCGGCCACCCGCCCGCCGCAGCCGGCCGTGGGCCGCGACCCCAGCCAGGGCGGCCTCGGGCTCTACCTCATCGCCGAGATGGCCGACGACCACGGCTGGCACCTGGCCGACGGCCAGAAGAGCGTCTGGGCCCTGCTCCCCCGCGGCTGAGTTCGGCTCAGTCGATCGGCGGAAGCACCGGCGGCACGACCTCCGGCCCGGCCTCCGCCGGGCGCGGCCGGTCCTCCGGGTGCAGGCGCACGGCGACCAGCGCGACGTCGTCCTCCGACCCGCCGGGCCGCATCCGCGCGACCAGCTGGTCACACAGCTCGGCGAGGGTGAGGTGGCCCAGTTCACCGAGCAGCGCGGACAGCCGGGCGACGCCGTCGTCCAGCGGCAGGTCCGGCCCCTCGACCAGCCCGTCGGTGTACAGCAGGACCGTCGCGCCCCAGGGCAGGGTGAGCACCTGCTCCTTGCGGGGCGCCGTCGGGTGGACGCCGAGCATCAGGTCGGCGCGCTCGGTGGCCAGCACCTGCACCGCGCCGTCGGGGGCGAGCACCATGAGCGGCGGGTGCCCGGCGCTGGACCAGCGCAGCCGGGTCTCACCCCGCCCACGCTCCTCGGGGCTCTGCTCGAACCGCGCGACGGCCGCGGTGGCCAGGGTGTGCACCTGCAGGCCCTCGATGGCCCGGTCCAGGTCACCGAGCACGCGCGCCGGACCCCCGCTGGTGCTGTAGGCGATGCCGCGCAGCAGGCTGCGCAGCTGGCCCATCGCCGCGGCGGCCACCGTGTCGTGGCCGACGACGTCCCCGATCGCGATGACGGTCGCCCCGTCGGGCTGCAGGAAGGCGTCGTACCAGTCACCCCCCACCTGGGCGGCGCGCACCGCGGGCACGTAGCGCACGGCGATCTCGGCGTGGTCGGGCTCCGGTGGCGCGGTGAGCAGGCTGCGCTGCAGGTCCTCGGCCATCCGCCGCTCCTGCTCCTGCAGCGCCGCGCTGTCCAGCGCCAGGGCCACCCGGTCGGCGATCTCGCTGAGCGTCTCCTGGTCCCAGAGGTCCATCGGCTCGCGCGCCTCGCCGCGGTAGACGCTCAGCGCGCCCAGCACCCGGCCGCGGGCCCGCAGCGCCAGGGTCACCGCCGAGCGGGGCGCCAGCGCGCGGTAGGCGTCCCGGACCTCGCCCTCCGGCAGCCCATCGCCGACCGCGGCGTCCACGTCGGGCACGACCCGGGCGCCGCCGCTGAGCACCGCCTGCACCAGCGGCGCGGTGGAGTCCAGCGCCGCCAGCCGCAGCTCCGCGTAGCGTGCCGCGGCCGGGCGCAGGTCCGGGTCGGCGTGCCAGCTGGCGACGTCGTGCAGCCGGCCGTCCTCCTCCACGAGACTGACGATGGCCCAGTCGCCCAGCGCCGGGACGATGGCCCGGCTCAGCCCCTGCAACGCCTCCCCGGGGCCGCGGCGCTCGACCAGCGCCGTCGACAGGGCGTCGGAGACCCGGGCGATCAGGGCCAGGCGCTCCTCACGGCGGCGGGCGGCGTCCTCGGCGCGGCGCCGCTGGGTGACGTCGAGGAAGTACACCGCCAGCCCGTCGGGGTCCGGCCAGGCCCGCACCTCGTACCAGCTGTCCAGCGGGGGCGGGTAGTACGCCTGGAACACCGTCATCTCGCCGGTCTCCGCGGCCGCCCGGTAGTGCACCTCGAAGTCGCTGCCGACCGCGGCGGGGAACAGCTCCCACACCTCGCCGCCGAACAGCTCCTCCCGCGGCCGCCCCAGCAGCCGTTCCGCCTCCGCGTTGACGTAGGTGAACCGCCAGTCCCGGGACAGCGAGAAGAACGCCGCCGGCATCGACTCCAGCACCCGGGAGACCCGCACGTCGGCCATCCGGTCGGCCGTGGTGTCGTGCGCGGCGCCGAGCAGCCGGACCGCCACGCCGCGCTCGTCGCCGAGCGCCCGGCCACGGCCGCGGATCCAGCGGGTCTGCCCGGAGGGCAGCACCGCGCGGAACTCGGTGTCGTACGCCCCGCACGTGTCCACCGCCGTCTGCAGCGCCGTCCGGACCCGCTCCACGTCGTCGGCGTGCACCCGCCCCAGGAAGGCCTCGATCGTGCCGGCGAAGTCGTCCCGGCCGTAGCCGAACATCGCCAGCAGCCGGTCGTCCCAGACGAGCCGGCCGCCGACCAGGTCCCAGTCGAAGCTGCCGATCCCGGCCGCGTCGATCGCCAGGTCCCAGCGCACCCGGCCGGTCTCCAGCTCGGCGGTGACCGCGGAGAGCTCCAACTCGGTGACCACCGGGTGGGCCAGCCGCTCGAGCAGCGCCACCTCCTCGGCCGTCCAGTCCCGCGGCTCGGGCCCGAACACCGCGAGCACGCCCACGACGTGCTCGCCCCCGGCGTCGAACAGCGGGACGCCGAGGTAGGTGGCCACCTCACCGGCCTGCACCGCAGGGAGGGTGGCCACCCGCGGGTCGGTGCGGGCGTCGGGGTAGACCCGGGGCGCCCGGGCGGTGACGACCGTGCCGCCGAGGGTGTCGTCGAGCCGGCGTTGGGTGCCGACCTGCCAGACCGGGCGTCCGGCGGTGCCCACCACGGTCTGCACCTCGCCCGCGAGCGCCACCCCGGCCGACGGCGCCCGCAGCAGGGTGGCGGCGAGCTCGGTCAGCCGCTGCAGCCCGGCCGAGCCGGCGGCGGCTGCCGTCCTGCTGCCGAGGGTGCCGTTCGGCTCCAGCGACGTCATCCTCGGTGGCCTCCACCCCCTCGCCGGCAGGGGGCGGGGGCCGCCGTGCCGTCACCCGATTCTGCCCGGTCCCCCCGGGGCAGGAAGGCGGGGGTGCAGATCCCCCACCGTCCCCATCTCCGGGCCGGGTTCCTCGCCCGCACCTGGGCGCGTCACCCCCGCGCCGGCCTGGCCGTCAAGGCCGCCGTCGCGGCGGCCATCGCCTGGGCGCTGGTGCAGCTGTTGCCCGGGCCTGCCGCCGACTACCCGTACTACGCGCCGATGGGTGCGCTGCTGGCCACCACCACGAGCCTGGCCGGCTCGGCCCGCGAGTCGTTCCAGACCGTCGCCGCGGTCGCCCTGGGCGCCGCGATCGCACTGGTCGCCGACGCGGTCACAGCGCCGAACCTGGTCAGCATCGCCACCGTCATCGGGATCGGGGTGCTGCTGTCCGGCTGGAACCGGCTGGGCAGCGCCCGGACCTGGGTGCCCACCGCGGCCCTGTTCGTACTGATCTTCGGCGACCGCGATCCGCTGGACTACGTCGCCGGGTACGTCGGGCTGATCCTGTTCGGGGCGCTGATCGGCATCGTGGTCACCGCCCTGCTGCCCCAGCTCCCGCTGGCACCGGCCCAGGAACAGCTGGCCCGGTTGCGCGACGTGCTGGCCGCTCAGCTCGCCGACCTGGCCGACGGCCTGGAGCAGGAGCACCCGCCCACCGAGGAGGAGTGGCGCCGGCGCACCCACACCATCGACCCGCTGCTGGCCCAGATGCGCACTGCCGTGCAGGAGGCCGACGAGGCCCGCAAGGGGAACTTCCGCGCCCGCCGCTACCGGCAGGACGCGCAACGGCAGTACGCGCAGGCCCGGGCGCTGGAGCGGCTGGCCCTGCTGGTGGAGGAGCTGACCGAGCTGCTGGCCGACACCGAGCGGGCCGACCGGGACCGGGTGACGCTGGGCCCGGCGCTGCGGCCCGCCGCGTCGACGGCGCTCTCCCGGCTGGCCGGGGTGTTGCGCTCGGTGGACGGCGGGGCGAGCGCCGCCGGCCCGGACGAGACCCGGGCCGCCTACGACGCGCTGCACCAGCTCGCCGACGCCCTCCGGGAGGCGCGGCGGAAGACCGACGACGACCTGTTCGCCGCCAGCAGCGTCGTGGTGGCGATCCGCCGGGCGCTGGCCGCCGTCGTGCCGCAGGAGCTGGCCGAGGAGGAGGCCCCGCGCTGACCCGCCGTCGACCTCTTGCCGCAGTCGATCATCGGCGCGGGGCGGAGGTGCGGGGAGCAGGACCGCGGAGGCCCCCGGTGCCCCTCAGCGGCCGACCGCGTACCCCTGCATGCCGCGGGGGTTGGCCGCCGCCTTGAGCACGCCGGTCTCCGGGTCGATCGAGACCGCCGAGAGCCGGCCGAGCGACCAGGGGTCGGAGACGGTGACCGTGTGCCCACGGCGGCGCAGGTCGGCGAGCACCCCCTCGCCGATCCGGGACTCCACCACCAGCTCGCCGGGGACCATCTCCCGCGGGTAGAACGACGACGGGAAGCTGGTGGTGTGCCAGGCCGGGGCGTCGATGGCCGCCTGCAGGTCCAGCCCGCCGTGCACGTGGGCCAGCCAGAAGCACAGCTGCCACTGCTCCTGCTGGTCACCGCCCGGCGTGCCGAAGGCCAGCGTCGGGACGCCGCCGCGCAGCGCCAGCGACGGGGTCAGGGTGGTCCGCGGGCGCTTGCCCGGCACGAGCGAGTTGGGCAGCCCCGGCTCCAGCCAGAACATCTGCGCCCGGGTGCCCAGCGGGAAGCCGAGGGAGGGGATGACCGGCGAGCTCTGCAGCCAGCCACCGGAGGGGGTGGCCGAGACGATGTTGCCCCAGCGGTCGACGACGTCGACGTGGCACGTGTCGCCGCGGGTGGTGCCGCGCGTGTCGACGGTCGGCTCACCGACGCCGGCGGTCGTGGCCGCTGAGGGCCGCTCCGCAGCGGAGGTGTCGGTGACGAAGCGGGGCAGCCGCGGCGGGCGCCCACCGGGGGAGCCGGGCCGCAGCTCGGTGCTGGCCCGGTCGCCGATGAGCGCCCGCCGTTCGCTGGTGTAGGCGGCCGACAGCAGGTCGTCCACCGGCACGCTCTCCTCGTCGCCGTACCAGGCCTCGCGGTCGGCCATCGCCAGCTTCGTCGCCTCGACGCTGGCATGCACCACCTCGGCGGTGTCGGCGTCCTCGGAGACGGAGGCGGACCTCCCCGCGCCCCCTACCGGGAGGACGCCGTCCAGCATCGCGAGCGCCTGGAGCAGCGCCGGGCCCTGGGACCACGGCCCGGCCTTCGCGAGCGTCCACCCGCGCCAGTCGAGGGTGACCGGCGGCTCGTACGTCGGCTGCCAGCGGGCGAGGTCCTCACCGGTGAGGAAGCCGCGGTGCGGACGACCGGAGTCGTCCATGACCGGGGACCGGGAGAACTCGTCGATCGCCTCCGCGACGAACCCCGTGTACCAGGACGCCAGTGCCGCGTCGATCTGCGCCTCTCGGGAGGGTCCGCGCGCTGCGTCGAGCAGTCGGCGGTAGGTCGAGGCGAGGACCGGGTTGCGGAACAGGCGGCCGGCGGTGGGGGGTGCGCCGTCGGGGGCGAGCCAGGTGGCGGCCGAGGTAGGCCAGTGCGTGGTGAAGTGCTCGGAGACCGAGGCGACGGTCGCGGCGACCCGCGGGACGAGCGGGTGGCCGTGCTCGGCGTACTCGATGGCGAAGCGGAGGACGGCGTCCAGCGGCAGGGTGCCGTGGTCGCGCAGGAGCGTGAGCCAGGCGCCGACGGCGCCGGGCACGGTGGCGGCCAGCAGACCCGTTCCGGGCACGAGCCCGAGTCCGAGGTCGGCGAACGCCTGGGTGGTGGCCGCGGCCGGGGCTACGCCCTGGCCGGAGAGCACCACCGGCTGTCCCGCCCAGGTCCCGCCCGCGCCTCCGGCTGCCCGCGGGCCCCGGGCGAAGAGGATCGGGACCTCGCCCCCCGGGCCGTTGAGGTGCGGCTCGACCACCTGCAGGGTGAGACCCGCAGCGACCGCGGCATCGAACGCGTTCCCACCGGCCTCGAGGGTCGCCATGCCCGCGGCGCTGGCGAGCCAGTGCGTCGAGGCGACCATGCCGAAGGTGCCGGCGAGCTCCGGCCGCGTGGTGAACACCCAGCCACCCTAAGGAGGCGTGGGCGGGTGGCGCTGCGCGGCGGCGCTGCCGGGCTGCGCGGTGCCTCCCGGGCCGGCGTCGGCTCGTCCTCCTCCGGCGCGCGGTGGCGCCAGTCGGCAGGCAGCGCCGGGGAGCGCTCCTCGGTCAGCACGAGCCGCCGGGCGAGCGGCGGCTGCGGGCGGTCCCACGCCAGGTGCGCACCGTGCTCGCCGCTGCCCCACGTGGCGGCCGCGCGGGCTGCGCCGCGCACCCGGGCCGCCAGGGCACGCAGCGGGGCGGTCACCCGGGGGGCCGGCGCCGCCAGGCGCACCGGGGTGGTGAGCAGGTCGGTGCCGAAGTCGGTGGCGAAGGCGATCGCCGCCTCCAGGTGGGGGTCGACGGGCGTTCCGCGCCGTGCCGGGGCCACCGGGACGGGGACGGGTGCCGGGCGCTGGGCGACCGGGTGCGGCACCGGGCGCTCGGTGCCGTCGGTGAGCCGGTAGACGCGCTGCGGCGGCCGGTTCCACGCCAGGTGGGCACCGTCGGGCCCGGCGCCCCACCGGGCGGCCCGCTCCGCCAGGGCGCGGGGCCGGCTGAGCAGGCCGCGGCGGACCGGGGCGGTCTCCGGCTGCCCCTCGGCAGGGCCGCTGGTCCGGAGCCCGAGGACCCCGACCGCCAGGCCGACGGCCAGCCCGGCGGCCAGGTCGCTCATGCCGTACTCGTCGGGGCCGACCTGCCCGGCCCCGACGAGGGCCGCGTCGGGCCGTCGCGTGGGGTGACCGGTCAGGTGCCGGGTCGCCGTCACCGGCGCGCCGACCCGGGCGATGGCCGGCGCTGCGGTCGCGGCGGCCGAGCGGGCCGTCCGGACCAGCTGTGCGTCGTCCATGTCGTCCTCCGTGACGTAGTCGCCGCGGCCGGGGAAGGGGCCGCGGACAAGGAGAAAGGTAGGGACGACGGGGCCTCCGGACCCGCTCCCGAGACGCTCCGGTCCGATCGCGTGACCGAACCGTTGCCGGCTCCCCGCGAATCGGCGGGTCACCGTCCCGCAGACCGGCCACATGTCGACAGCCCGGCGGGAAACCCCAGGTCAGCGGGCCGACCAGTGGCACAGCCCGGACGATGACCTCGGCGGCGACCGCGACGTCCCGGCGTGTCGGGTGTGTCTGGTGGGATGGGCGGGTGACCGACCCCGCCCCGCAGCACGGCTCCACGCCCACTCCACTGGTGATCGACACCGACCCCGGCATCGACGACGCGCTGGCCGTGCTGCTCGCGCTGGCCAGCCCGGAGGTCGACCTCCGGCTGGTCACCACCGTGCACGGGAACGTCGGTCTGGCGCAGACCACGGAGAACGCGCTGCGGGTGCTCCACCTGGCCGGCCGGTCCGACGTCCCGGTCGCCGCCGGCGCCCGCGACCCGCTCGTGGTGCCGGTGCCGCGGCGGGCCGGGCACGTGCACGGCGAGGCCGGGCTGGGCGGGGTGGACCTGCCCCCCTCACCGGTGGGGGCCGACCCGCGGCCGGCGGTCGTGGCACTGGCCGAGGAGCTGCTGGCCAGCTCCACCCCGGTCACGGTGGCCGCCATCGGGCCGCTGACCAACCTCGCGCTGCTGCTGGCGGTGTACCCCGACGCCGCCGCCCGGATCGGCCGGCTGGTCGTGATGGGCGGCTCGGCGGCCCGGGGCGGGAACGTCACCGCCGCCGCGGAGTTCAACGTCTGGGCCGACCCGGAGGCTGCCGCCGTCGTCCTCGGCGCGGGGCTGCCCACCGTGCTGGTCGGGCTGGACGTCACCCTCCCCACGGTGCTGACCGGCGCCGGCATCGCCCGCTTCGCCGCCGCCGGTCCGGTCGGGGCGCAGGCGGCGGCGATCCTGCGCCAGTACCTGGACCACGCCCGCGACGCCTACGGCACCGACGGGGTGGTGGTGCACGACGCGCTCGCGCTCACCGAGGCGATCGTGCCGGGCACGCTGTCCACCGTGCGCCGGGACGTCGTCGTCGACACCGGCCCGGGCGCCGGCCGGGGTCAGACGCTGGTCGACCGCCGCGCCCCGTCGACGGCCCCCTCGGCCGTCGCGGTGGCCGAAGGCGTCGACAGCGCGGCCGCCGTGGAGTTCCTGGTCGGCCGGCTGGAGCAGCTGGCCCGGGGCTGAGCCCGGGCCTCTCACCGACCAGGCAGCTCGTCAGCCCCGCTCGACGAGCCCTTCGGAGACCATCCAGTCCAGCGCCACCTCGGCCGGGTCCTCACCCTCGACGTCGACCCGGCCGTTGAGCTCGACCATCACCTCGTTGGTGAGCAGCGGGGTGATCTCGGCGAAGACGTCGGCGATCTCCGGGTACTGCTCGAGCGTCTCGGTGAGCACCTCGGGGGCGATGTTGTACGCCGGGAAGTAGCCGCGGTCGTCCTCCAGCACGGTCAGGTCCAGGGACGCGATCCGCCCGTCGGTGGTGTAGACCTCGCCGAAGTTGCAGATGTCCCCGTTGTCGGTCGCGGTGTAGACCGCGCCGGTGTCCAGCACGCTCACGTTGTCCCGCGGCACGCCCTGGGGGTCGCCCAGCGGCATGCCGTAGAGCTCCAGCATCGGCTCGAAGCCGTCGACCCGGGTGGCGAACTCCGACTCCACGCAGAAGGTGCGCTCCTCCACCGGCAGCTCGGCGACGTCGGAGAGGGCGGCCACCCCGCCGAGCTCGTCGACCGCCTCGCTGCGCACGGCGAAGGCGTAGGTGTTGTTCGCCTCCGCCGGCGGCAGCCAGGTGATCCCGTTCTCGGCGTCGGCGTCCCGGACCGCCTCCCACTGCTCCTGCTGGTCCGGGATGCCCTCGGGCTGGGCCAGGTAGTTGATCCAGGCGGTGCCGGTGTACTCCCACTGCATGCCGGTCTCGCCCTCGAGCATCGCCGCCCGCGCCGGCGCGGCGCCCGGGATGCCGCTGCGGTCGGTGACGTCGAAGCCGGCCGTCTGCAGCGCGATGACCGCGATCTTGCCCAGGATCAGCTGCTCGGTGAAGTTCTTCGCGCCCACGGTGATCGGGGCGCCGTCGACCTCGGCGATCGGCTGGATGTCCCCCGGCTCGGACGGCGGGGTGAAGCTGGTGGCGCTCTGCAGACCGCAGCCGCTGAGCAGCAGCACCCCGGCGCCGAGCGCGGCCACGGACCTCGTCGGCGTGCGCATCAGAGTCCCTTCGGTCGGGCGACGTGCTCGACGACCCGGCCCAGCCAGTCGACGGCGAGCGCGAGCAGGCCCACCAGCACGCCGCCGCTGTACAGCAGCGAGTTGAGCGACAGCGTGATGCCGGTGTTGATCAGCACACCGAGGCCGCCGCCGGAGATGAAGGTGGCCAGCGTGGCGGTGCCCACCAGCAGCACCAGCGCCGTCCGGACACCGGCGAGCATGACCGGGACGGCCAGCGGCAACTCGACCTTCCGCAGGACGGCGGCGCCGCTCATGCCCATGCCCCGGCCGGCCTCCACCAGCCGGGCGTCGACGCCCTGGATGCCGACCATGGTGTTGCGCAGGACCGGCAGCGCCGAGTAGATGACCAGCGCCGCGATCGTCGTCCAGAAGCCGAAGCCCAGCCAGATCGCCAGCAACACGAACAGGCCGATCGCTGGAGCGGCCTGCCCGATGTTGGCCACGGTGATCACCACCGGCGTGAACCGGCGCAGCGCGGGGCGGGTCAGCGCGATGCCCAGCGGGATCGCGATGGCCAGCACGATGGCCGCGGCGACGACGGTCAGCGCCAGGTGCCGCAGCACGCTGTCCCACAGCGTGGCCGCGCCCAGCTGCCGGGCCTCGGTCTCGGTGAGCGTGGCGGTGGTGCGCCACAGCAGGAAGGCGGCGATGCCGACGACGACCAGCACCGGCTGCACGGCCAGCGCACGCCAGCCACCGCGCGCCTGCTCCGGGGCGGCCGCGTCGCGCGCGTCGCGGCTGGCGCTCTGCGCCGCCTCGGGACGGCGGAGCGGGTCGGGGCGCTGCCCGGTGTCCGACTGCTGCGCGGCGGTCATCCGCTCACCTCGCTCCGGGTGCGCTGGATGCGGTCCATGATCGTCTCGATCGAGACGACCCCGGCGAGGCTGTTGTGCCGGCCGACCACGACGGCGCCGCCCTGGCTGGCCGCGAGCATGGTGTCCAGCGCGTCGTTGAGCGTCGAGCCGAGGCCGACGACCGGCAGCCGCTCGTCGACGGTCGCCGGCAGCGTCGACATCCGGCTGACCTCGGCCACCGTCGGCCAGCTGATCGGCCGGCCACGCCGGTCGAGCACCACGACGAAGTCGTCGCCGGCGGCCCGGGCGCGGGCCACCGCGTCGGCGGCGTCGTCGCCGGCCGAGGCGGTGGTGACCGGCCGCAGGTCCAGCTCGTGCACCCGGGTGAGGGTGAGCTGCTTGAGGGTGGCCCCGGCACCGACGAAGTCGGCCACGTACTCCTCGGCCGGCTCGGCCAGGATCGCCTCGGGGGTGTCGTACTGGACGATCCGGGCGCCGACGTCGAAGACCACGGTCTTGTCGCCGAGCTTCACGGCCTCGTCGAAGTCGTGGGTGACGAAGACGATGGTCTTGCCCAGCTCCTCCTGGATCCGCAGCAGCTCGTCCTGCAGCCGCTGGCGGGTGATCGGGTCGACGGCGCCGAACGGCTCGTCCATCAGCAGCACCGGCGGGTCCGCCGCCAGTGCGCGGGCCACGCCGACGCGCTGCTGCTGCCCCCCGGAGAGCTCCTTGGGGTAGCGGTCCCGGTAGACCTCCGGGTCCAGCCCGACCAGCTCCAGCAGCTCGTCGATGCGGGCGGTGACCCGCTCCTTGTCCCAGCCCAGCATCCGCGGCACCATGCCGACGTTCGTGCCGACGGTCATGTGCGGGAAGAGCCCACCGGCCTGGATCACGTACCCGATCCGGCGGCGCAGCTGGTCGGGGTCCTGCCGGGTGACGTCCTCGTCACCGAGGTGGATGCTGCCGCCCGTCGGCTCGATCAGCCGGTTGACCATCTTCAGCAGGGTGGTCTTCCCGCAGCCCGAGGGGCCGACGAACATGACCGTCTCGCCGGCCGGGATTTCCAGCGAGACGCTGTCGACGGCGGGCTTCTCCTGGCCCGGGTAGCGCTTGGTCACGCCGTCCAGCCGGATGGCGACGCCGCTGACCCGGCGCTCGCCGGTGGCCGGGGCGCTCCCCGGCTGACCGGTGGCGGTGGCGGTGGCGGTGGCGCCGGCAGGTGTCCCGGCGGATGTGGACGCGTCAGGCACGGATCCCCCTGGGGGTGGTGAGGCGACCCAGCAGCAGGAGCAGCAGGTCGAGGACGAGGGCCAGGACGACGATGGCGATCGTCCCGGTGAGCGCGGAGTTCAGGGCGTTCGCGCCGCCCAGCCGGGAGAGCCCGGTGAAGATGAAGCCGCCGAGCCCGGGGCCGAGCACGTACGCGGCGATGGCCGCGATGCCCATGACCATCTGGGTGGAGACGCGGACCCCGGCCAGGATCACCGGCCAGGCCAGCGGGATCTCCACCCGCAGCAGGGTGGCCAGCCGGCTCATCCCCATGCCGCGCGCCGACTCGATCAGCGCCGGGTCGACCCCGGCCAGGCCGACGACGGCGTTGCGCAGCACGGGGAGCGCCGCGTAGAAGGTCACCGCGATGACCGCCGGGGCGATGCCGAAGCCGAAGGGCGCCAGCAGGATGCCCAGCAGGGCGAACGCCGGGACGGTCAGACCCACCGCCGAGAAACCGTTGGCCACGCCGGTGGCCCGGGGGCTGCGGTAGACCAGCACGGCCAGCGCCAGGGCGATGAGCGAGCCGAGCACGACGCACTGCACGACCAGGCTCACGTGCTGGAAGGCCTGGAAGGCGATCTGGCCTCGCCGGTCGAGGACGTAGTCCCACATCCGGTCTGTCTCCTCCTCTGCAGGGTCGGACTGCGCGGGCGGCGGGACCCGTGGGAACCGGTCGGTCGCGCGCTGGCGACGGGTGTGCCCTGTCGCGTCCTGAGCGCTGCGCTGACCTCGGAAAACGGCCGTCGTCCACGGTCACACACCTCGCGCGGCGATGCGACTCCTGGCTCATGACGATGCTGTGACACCCGCCGGCCGGCGTTCCCTGCCCCCATCGGGCGACGACCTCCGGCGTGGCCTGGCCGGACCGTGTGCGGGGAGCACACGATCGGTGCTGTACACACGGCAGGTGCCGCGCTGGTCGAGCGCACGGCGGAGCGGTGCACGGTCGTGGTCTCGAGGAGGAGTCATCAAGACGGTCAGGTCGGCTGCCGAGGCGCCGTTCGAGGTGACCCTGGCGGACGGGTCGCAGCCCGGTCAGGTCGTCGCCCGGGTCCGTGGCGAGCTCGACGCCGCCAGCAACCCGCTGCTGCAGCAGACCCTGCTGCGCGCGCTGCGCAACGCCGAGCGCCTGCTGACCATCGACCTCTCCGGGGTGACGTTCTTCGGCTCGGCGGGAGTGACCGCGCTGGTCTGGGTCAGCCAGCACCGGGAGGCCGCCGGCAAGCACGTCACGGTGGTCGCGACCAGCCGGGTCGTCACCGGCCCGCTGGAGCTGACCGGCCTGCTGGAGCGGCTCGACGTGGAGGGCATGCCGCCCGGCTGAGACCCCCACCGTGCACTGCGGAGCGTGATCGGCCACCATGGACCGCGGCGGAGGACCCGGCCGGCGAGAGGACCCGACGTGAGTGGACTGGTGTGGCCATCGGCCCCGGTCCCGACCGAGGACGGCGACGTCTGGCGGTGGGAGCTGCCGACGGTGCACGACGCCTCGCGGGTGCGGATGGACCTGCGGGCGCGCCTCGCCCACCCCTCGCTGGCCGCCCGGTCGACGGAGGACGCGCGGGAGGGCCTGCTGCTGACCTTCGAGGAGCTGTCGTCGAACGCCCTGCGGCACGGAGGCGGCGCCGTCGAGGCGTTGATCGTCGCGCTGCCCACCGGCTGGCTGATCCGGCTGACCGACGGCGCTCCCGACGCGCCACCGCGGCCGGCGATCGACCGCGACCCCGCGTTCGGCGGCATGGGGCTGCCGATGGTCGCGCAGCTGTCGGTCGACTACGGCTGGTGCAGCGAGGCCGGCCGCAAGCACGTCTGGGCCCGGCTGCCCTCTGGCCTGGCGACCGCCTCGGTGCCCCGGCCGCGCAGCTCCTCCGGCCCCGCGTCCTAGCCCGACCGGACGACCTCGACCGCGGCGAAGCCCTCCGCAAGGGTCGGCGGGATGAGCCGCTTGCGGGTGCCGAACACCCCGACCAGCGGCACCCGTGCCCGGCCCTCCCGCGCCTCGTTGCGCGCCAGGCACGTCTCCAGCGGCGTCTCCAGGTACACCGCCCGCGCCGGGACCCCGGCCGCCCGGGCGAGCGCGACCAGCGGGGCCCGCTCGGCGGGGGAGGGGTTGGTGTTGTCGACGACGACGCTCGCGCCCCCGGCCAGCAGCTCGCCGACCACCCGCTGCTGACGTGCCTCCCGGTGCCGGGCCCGCGGCCAGTGGTCCTTGCTCACCACCTCGTGGCTGCCGGCCAGGTGCGCGGCCACCCAGCTGGACTTGCCCGACCCCTGCAGGCCGACCATCACCACCAGCTCCTGGTCGCTGCCGCTCACCCGGTCATCGTCGCGCGGTTGGCGGCACCTCCGCCCGGGCAGGGTGGAGCAGCTGCCCGCGACCCGAGGAGGCCCCCGTGTTCCCCGCCGAGAACATCCGCGACTGGCGCACCATGAACGTCGTCGACCCCGACGGCCACAAGATCGGCACGCTGGAGTCGGTGTACGTCGACACGACCACCGACCAGCCGTTCTTCGCCGCGGTGATGACCGGGATCATCGGTCGGCGTCAGCTCACGTTCGTCCCGCTCACCGGCGCCACGGTCAGCCCGGAGCACATCCGGGTCACCGTGCCCAAGGACCTCGCCAAGGACGCGCCGTCCATCGACACCGACGGTGAGCTGACCGCCGAGCAGGAGCCGGAGGTGTTCGCGCACTACTCGCTGCCCTACACCTCCGGCGTCCGCCGCCTGGCGCGCCGTTAGCCGCGGCGGGCGAGGAAGGAGCCGGCGGCCTCGCGCAGGTCCTTGGTCGGCCGCAGCCACGCGCCGTCGACGGGCAGGGCGTCGAGCCGCACCCGGTCCAACGGTGCGGCGAACGCGCCGGGGACGTCCTCGATGTCGATGAACTGCAGCAGCTCGGAGCTGATCGCGTAGCCGGCCACCTCGCTGAACGCGACGACGACGACCTCGGTGCCGGCGCGGGCGAGGTCCTCCAGCGGCTCGGCGAAGTTCCGCCCGTCGCCGGAGAAGACCACCAGCCGGCGCAGCTGGTGGCTGTGCGCGCGCACGCTGATGTGGTCGAGCATCGACTGGTCGATGTCGTCGTCGGCCTGCAGCTTGGGCCGGGCGAAGACCGCGTAGCCGAAGCTGCGCAGCGCCTCCACCCAGCGCTGCAGGGTGACGGCGTGCTGCGGCGGCACGTTGGCGAAGACGCAGGCCTCGACCTCCGGCGGCACCGCGGCACCCGGGTCGTCGGCGCCGTCGACGAACCAGGCCGCGATCGCGTCGAACCGGGGCCGGGACGCCGCCGTCGGCCGGGCGCCGATCACCGTCGCCAGGGTCATGTCGATGTTGGGGGCGTCCCAGACCAGCAGGTCCAGCGCGGGGCGGTCGTCGTCCGCGGAGAACCGGTCGGCCGGCTCGGTCTGCACAGCTGCGTCAACGGTCACAGGGGCAGTGTGCCGAACCGGTGCCGGCGACGGCGCACCCGCCGGGGCGGTCGCCCGCCGGCGCCGCCGCAGCCGGCCGTCCTCGCTCACGCCGGCACCACCGCGGCCCGCTCGACCAGCGCCCGCACCGGGGTGCCCGCGGGCAGCGTGCCCAGCACGCCGCCCCAGTCGCCGCCGAGCCGGCTGGCGCAGAAGGCGTCGGCGACGACGGCGGGCGCGAACCGCAGCAGCAGCGATGCCTGCAGGCACAGCGCGAGCCGGCCCGCGATCCGCCGGGCCCGCAGCGGCAGCTGGTCGGGATCGGCGAGCTCGGCGGCCAGCGCGCCCAGGGCGGCGTCGTACCGGGGGTCGGCGCCGCGGGCCAGGTCGAGCTCGGCGGTGACCGCGGCCAGCGCGGCCGACCCGGCGCCCAGGGCGCGCAGCACGTCCAGCGCGATGACGTTGCCCGAGCCCTCCCAGATGGAGTTCAGCGGCGCCTGCCGGTAGAGCCGCGGCATCCCCGACTCCTCGACGTAGCCGTTGCCGCCCAGCACCTCCAGCGCCTCGGCCACCGCGGCCGGGGTGCGCTTGCACACCCAGAACTTGGCCACGGCACCGGCCAGCCGCAGCAGGTCCCGCTCGCCGGCGTCCTGGGCCGCGGCCAGCCGGACGCCGAGGGCGGTGGCCGCCTCGCTCTCCAGCGCCAGGTCGGCCAGCACGTTCTGCATCAGCGGCTGGTCGGCCAGCAGGGCGCCGAACGCGGACCGGTGCCGGGCGTGGTGCACCGCCTGGGTGAGCGCCGCCCGCGTCGTCGCCGCCGACCCCAGCACGCAGTCCAGCCGCGTGGTGGCGACCATCTCGATGATCGTCGGTACGCCGCGGCCCGGTTCCCCGACCAGCCACGCCGTCGTCCCGTCGAACTCCACCTCGCTCGATGCGTTGGCGCGGTCGCCGAGCTTGTCCTTGAGCCGCTGCAGGCGGACGACGTTGCGCTCCCCGCCGGGCAGCACCCGAGGCACCAGGAAGCAGGACAACCCCTCGTCGAGCTGGGCGAGCACCAGGAACAGGTCGCTCATCGGCGCGGAGGTGAACCACTTGTGCCCGGTCAGCGACCAGCTGCCGTCGTCGTTCGCGGCGGCCCGTGTGGTGTTCGCCCGGACGTCGGAGCCGCCCTGCTTCTCGGTCATCCCCATGCCCGCCACCAGGCCGCGCTTGGTCCACGGGTCGGTCAGCCCGAACTCGTAGCTGCGGCTGGTGAGCCCCGGTTCCAGGGCCGCGGCCAGCTCGGGGGCGGCGCGCAGCGCCGGGACGGCGGCGTAGGTCATCGTCACCGGGCAGCCGTGGCCGGCCTCGACCTGCGTCCAGCCCAGGTAGCCCACCGCGCGGCGGACGTGCGCGTGCGGGTGGCCGTCGACCCAGGGCACCCCGGCCAGCCCGTGGCCGATCGCGGCGGCCATCAGCTCGTGCCATGCCGGGTGGAACTCGACCTCGTCGACCCGGTGGCCGTACCGGTCGTGGGTGCGCAGCCGGGGCGGGTGCTCGTTCGCCAGCCGGGCCCACTCCTGGGCCTGCTCGCTGCCGGCCAGCGCCCCCAGGTCGGCCAGCGAGGCGAGAGTGGCGGCGTCGGCGTGGCGCAGGCAGGCCTCGGCGAGCGCGGCGTCCCCGGCGATCGGGTCGTGGCCGACCAGCGGCGGCGCCTGGTTGGTCACCTCGTGCGTGGCGCGCATGCCCGGCACGCTACGAGATGCCGCCGACCATCACGTCCGGATGGTGACCAGTCGTTTCAGCGCCAGCAGGGCCAGCGGCGCGTAGCCGACCACCAGCGGCGCGAACCCGCTGATCCGCAGGCCGGCCGTCGTCCCGCCGTCCGGCGCCGGGCTCACCCAGTGCACCAGGCCGAGCCGGGTCGGACCGACGGTGACCTGCCAGGCCCACCGCCGCTCCGCGTCGGACACCTCGTCGACCACGAAGCCGACCGAGGTGCCGATCGGGTCGTACACGCGGCCGCTCACCCCCGGGGCGATCCGCGGCGCACTCGCGTCCACCTTCTTGATCTGCGGCGACCACTCCGACCAGCGGGCGGGATGCAGGTAGCGGTCCCACACCTCCGCCGGGTCGACCGGGCCGGTGGCGTGCAGCGTCAGCGTCGTCACCGCCTCCTCCTGCCCGCTGCGTTCCACGTGGAACCCCGACGGCAGGATGTCGCCGTGCCCACGCTTGCCCTGCGCCCGATGACCGCAGACGACTGGCCCGCCGTCGAGGCCGTCTGGGCGGCCGGCATCGCCACCGAGCTGGCGACCTTCGAGACCGCCACGCCGTCCTGGGCGGAGTTCGACGCCTCCCGGCTGCCCGGTCACCGGCACGTCGCCGTCGACGGCGACGTCCTGCTCGGCTGGACGGCGTGCACCCGCGAGTCGACCCGGGACGCCTACGCCGGCGTCGTCGAGCACTCGGTGTACGTCTCCCCCGCCGCGCAGGGCCGCGGGGTCGGCGGGGCGCTGCTGCAGGCGCTGATCACCTCCACCGAGGCGGCCGGCATCTGGACGATCCGCGCCGGCATCCTGCCGGCCAACACCGCCAGCATCGCGCTGCACGAGAAGCACGGCTTCCGGGCGGTGGGCACGCGGGAGAAGGTCGGCCGGCGGATCACCGACGGCGTCGCCAGCTGGCACGACGTGCTGCTCATGGAGCGGCGCAGCCGGGTGGTCGGCTGGGTGGGCTGAGCCCCTCAGGCCGGCGGGCCGCCGAGCAGCAGCTGCCGCAGCAGGTGGACGGCGAGCGTGCCGGTGCGCTCCCGGACGGCGCCGCGGTTCCCGCGCAGCCGGTCGGAGTAGTCCAGCGCGCCGGTCGGGCCGACGACGGCGATGTGCACGGTGCCCACCGGCTTCTCCGGCGTGCCACCCCCCGGGCCGGCGATCCCGGTGACCCCGATGCCGACGTCGGCACCGAACCGGGCCCGCGCCCCCTCGGCCAGCGCCCGGGCGACCTCGGGGCTCACCGCACCGCCCACCCCCAGGGTGGCCGCCGGCACGTCGAGCAGCTGCTCCTTGGCGCTGTTCGCGTAGGCGGCGACCCCGCCCAGCACCCGGGCCGAGGCACCAGCGGGTGCGGTGAGCCGGGCGGTGAGCAGCCCACCGGTCTCCGACTCGCCCACCGCCACCGTCCAGCCCCGGTCGTCCAGCGCGCGGGCGACGAGCTCGTCGACGGTGGGGCCGTCGCTGAACAGCGTCGCGCCAAAGTCCGCGGTGACCACCGCGACGAGCCGCTGGTACGCCTCCTCGGCGTCCGGTGCGTACCGGGTGACGATCTCCAGCTCGCCGTCGCGCAGGCAGGTGGTCACCTCCAGGCCGGCCAGCTGGTCCTCGACCCGGCGCAGGGTGGCGGCCAGCTCCGACTCCGGCGTCCGCCACAGCCGCAGCGTGCGCTGGCGCAGCTCGGTGGCGCCGGCCAGCGCGCGGCGCACCGGCTCGGCGGCGAGCGCGGCCGGCCACATGGCCTGCAGCTCCACCGGCGGGCCGGGCAGCACCAGCACCGGCGGCCCGCTGCGGCCGTCGGCCACCGGGACGACCAGCCCCGGCGCGGTGCCCACCGGCTCGAGCACGGTGGCGCCGGCGGGCACCATCGCCTGCTTGGCGATCCCTGCCGCGGCCGACTCGGGGTCGGTGTCCCAGCCGCGCCGGGCAGTCAGCTCGGCGACGACGGCGGCGATCCGCTGCTCCAGCGCGCGGTCGAGCGCCGACGGGCGGCCCTGGAACACGCCGACCTCGGCCGCGGTCAGGTCGTCGGCGGTGGGGCCGAGCCCGCCGGTGGTGATCACCAGGTCGTTGCCCCCGGCGAGGAAGGCCAGCGCCGACCGCAGGTCCTCGGGCCGGTCACCGACGACGACGACCGACCCGACGTCGACCCCCTGGCCGCGCAGCGCCTCGGCCAGCCACGGGCCGTTCCGGTCCGCGACCCGGCCGGTGAGCACCTCGGTGCCCGTGACGACGATCCCCGCGCGTGCAGCCACGGCCCGACCTTAGGTCCCGCCCACCTGGCCGGCCGCCCGGGTGGGCGCCGCTACGGTTCGACGGGCGCCCCGCCCGGCTGCCGTGCCCGACGCCTGCTCCCTGGAGGACCGATGAGCCAGCCCCACCCGCCGATCCCCGAGCCGCAGCCGGCCGACGGGCTGCCGGACGACGATCCCCGCACCGAGTCGATCCTGCTGCCGCCCAGTCAGCGGCAGACCGAGCAGCCCCCGCCCGTGCCCGGCCCGGCGACCGGGCCCGCCCCGGCCTGGACGCCGGCGGCGGGGCAGGCCGCCGCGGATCCGACGAGCTCCCCCGACGCCGAGCCGGCGGCCCCCGGGCAGGTCCCGGCCAGCCAGCCCACCGGGCCGGTGGACTTCCTCCCCGGCTTCGGCGCGCGGCCGGACGACGACCGGGCCACCACGGGCAGCAGCGCCGCCGGTCCGCAGACGATGGTCGGCGCGCCGGCGGTGCCCGGGCCGTCCACCGCCCCGCGGCCCACACCGGGGCCGTCGGCCACCGACGACGGCGGTGAGCGCGGCCGCCGGGGGGCCACGGCGGGCCGGGCGGCGCTGGGCGCGGTGCAGCGGGCCGGTGGGGACCGGACCGTCCTCGCCGCGCTCGGCCTGGGGGTCCTCGGGCTGGTGCTGCTCGAACTGGGGCTGGCACTGGACTTCGGCACCGAGTCGGTCTGGGAGGTGACGCCGACGTGGTCGGCGTTCGCCACGATCGCCGCCCTGGTGGCGCTCGTGCCGGGGCTGCGCCGGCTGGCCGGCGACCGGCTCAGCGCGCGGACGGCGTGGCGGGTCGGGGCCGGAGGCGCCGCGGGCCTCGCGGTGTTCTGGGTCCTCGTGGCGCTGCCGCTGGTCGCCAGCGACCGGGGCTTCCTGCTCACCGCCGCCCTGGCCGCGGCCGCCGGCGCGGTGTGGCTGGCGCCCGGCCGCTCGCGGTGACCCGCGCGGCGCGGGGCTGGCTGGGCGCGGCGGCGGTCCTCGGCGGCGCCGCGCTGGGGTTGTCCTGGGGCGCGGTGCCGGGAGCAGCGCACCCGGCACGCGTGGCCGTCGCGCTGGGTCTGGTCCTCACGGTGGCCGCGGTGCGCACCGGCCGCGACCGGTTGCTGCTGGCGGCCGTCGTCGCCGGCGCCGTCGGCGTCCTGCTCGGCGGTCCCGACCCCGCGCCCGGGCGGCTCGCCCTGGCTGCTGCGGCCGGCTGCCTGCTCGTGCACCGCGCCGGACGGCGCAGGCGGCCCGCCTGAGCGGACGGCTCAGCCGCGGCCGCCGCCCTGGCCGTTGCCGTTCCCGTTGCCCTGGCCGTTGCCCTGGCCGTTGCCGTTCCCCGGACCGTTGCCCTGGCCGTTGCCGTTCCCCGGACCGTTGCCCTGGCCGGCGCCGTTCCCCGGTGCGGCCGACTCGTCGTCCGCACCGGTGGTCGGGGCGGTGCTGCCGCCCGACGGGGTCGGCGCGCCGGTCGCGGCCGGGTCGCTGGCCGGCGTCGACGACTGCGGGTCCCCGCCGGGCTCCGTCTCCTCCGCGTCCCCGCTCGGGGACGGGGTCGCCGTCGGCTCCGGGGTCGGCGACGGCTCGGGCGTGGACGCCGGCGGTGCGACGCTCACCGGCGCCCGGACGACCGGCGCCTGGACCGCGTCGACCGGGGTCCGCTGCCGCTGGACCGGGCCGCTGTCGACCTCCGGTGCCACGGCGTAGCTGACCAGCACCTCGGCGCCGCGCACCAGCCGGTGGCCGAGCGGTGCGACGTCGACGACCAGCCCGGCCTCGACGGAGTCGGTCGCCACCGCCTGGGTCTCCACCACCAGGCCGAGCGCCTCCAGCTGCCGCTGGACGGCCGCGACGGGGCGGTCGACGTAGTCGTCGACGTCCAGCACCAGCTCGGCGGGGTCCGCCGTGGCGGTGGCCGCACCGAGGCCCTGGGCGGCGGCCACGGTGGCGCCGCCGCCGTCGGGGGCGAGGCCCTGCAGGACGACCGCGGCCACCCCGGCACCGGCCAGCAGCGCGACCAGCGGCACGAGGACCCGGCCGAGCCGCCCCTGTGCCGGGGGGACCGGGCGGCGCACCGCGCCGTCGGCGTTCGACGCACCGGCCAGCGCCGCGGCGTCGGGGAGCAGCCAGAAGCTCTGGGTGTCGGTGCGCTCGACGGGGGTCAGCAGCCGGCCGGCGAGGACGTCGTCGATGGCGGCCGCGAACGCGTCACCGTCGGGGAAGCGCTGCGCCGGGTCCTTGACCAGGGCCCGCTCGATCAGGGTGCGGACCCCGGCCGGCAGGTGTTCGGGCAGCGGCTCGGGGGTGTCGCGGAGGTGACGCAGCGCGATCGTCACCGAGTTGTCGCCGTCGAACGCCCGCCGGCCGGTGAGCAGCTCGTAGCCGACCATCCCCAGCGCGTAGACGTCGCTGGCGGCGGTGGCGTGCGCCCCGGAGGCCTGCTCCGGGGAGAGGTAGGAGGCGGTGCCGATGACCTGGCCGGTCTGGGTGAGCGGCACGCTCCCGGCCGACGAGGCGATCCCGAAGTCGGTGATCGCGACCGTGCCGTCGGCGCGCAGCAGCACGTTGCCGGGCTTCACGTCCCGGTGGACGACGCCGGCCGCGTGCGCCGCGCCCAGCGCCGAGGCGGTCTGCCGGAGCACCTCGAGCACCCGGCCCGGGGGCAGCGCGCCGTCCCGGGCCAGCACGGTGGCCAGCGACTCGCCGTCGATCAGCTCCATCACGAGGTAGGCCAGGTGCTCGCCCGACCCGTCGACCGTCGGCTCCTCGCCGTAGTCGTAGACGGCGGTGATGTTCGGGTGGCTCAGCGCGGCGGTGTGCTGCGCCTCGGCGCGGAAGCGGGCCAGGAACAACGGGTCACCGGTGTACTCGCTGCGCAGCACCTTGATGGCGACGGTGCGGCCCAGCAGGGTGTCCTCGGCGCGCCACACCTGCCCCATGCCACCGGTGGCCAGCAGCGCCTGCAGCTCGTAGCGGTCCCCGAGGGTGGTCCGCGCGGGCTCCACCACGTGCGCCCCCTCGTGCTGCTGCTGTGTCGACCGGCCCCGCCCACCACCGGCCGACGCCGGCGGCTGGACGCACCGGGAGGGGGGATGCCCCCGTCGGGCGTTCGTACACATGCGATCGGACGGTGTGATGCGGGCGTGACAACACCGGGGCGTGACGGACCGTTCCCGGCCCGCTGTCGGCCCCGTCACGCGCCGGTCAGGTGACCGCCGACATCTCGCCTGCCAGCACCTCTCCCGCTGCGGTCAGCCAGCGGGCCGGGTCGGCCATGGCCGCGGCCGGCGAACCGGCCAGGTCGGTGAGCGACACGGCGCGCAGGACGGGCAGGCCCCCGCCCGCCACCCGGCCGGCGACCACCGCCACCGGGACGCCGGCGGCCGCGGCCCGGTCCAGCAGGTTGCCGACGACCTTGCCGCGCAGCGACTGCGCGTCGAACTGGCCCTCCCCGGTGACCACCAGGGCGGCTCCGGCCAGGGCGGCGTCCAGCCCGGCGGCGTCCGCCACCGCCGTCGCGCCGCTGACGAACTCCGCGCCCCACGCGACGGCGAAGCCGTAGGCGGTGCCGCCGGCCGCCCCGGCACCCGGGGCGTCGCGGTCGCCGCCGAGCAGCTCGGCGAGCCGGGCCAGGCCGGCGTCGAGCGCGGCCACCTGCGCGGGGTCCGCGCCCTTCTGCGGGCCGAACTGGCCGGCCGCCCCCAGCGGGCCGAGCAGCGGGGCGGTGACGTCGACCAGGCACTGCACTCCCCCGGGCGGCGGGGGCACGAGCCCGGAGAGGTCGACGGCGGCGAGCCGGGCCAGCGCGCCGCCACCGGGCGGGAGGTCGGCCCCCTCGGCGTCGGTGAAACGGGCACCGAGCGCGGCCAGGGCGCCGGTGCCGCCGTCGGTGGTGGCCGAGCCGCCCAGGGTCAGCACCACCCGCTCCACCGCGGGGTCCGCCACCACGGCCGCCAGCAGCTGGCCCAGGCCACGGGTGGTGGCGCCCAGCGGGTCGGGCTCGGCGAGCAGCGGGAGGCCGGCGGCGCGGGCCATCTCCACCACCGCCGTCCCGTCCGGGCGCAGCAGCCAGGCCGCGTCCACCGGCCGGCCGTCCGGCCCGGTCACCGCGGCGGTGCGCCAGGCCACGTCGGGCAGGTCGTGGCCCAGCGCCTCCAGGGTGCCCTCGCCGCCGTCGGCCAGCGGGACGGTGCGCACGTCGTCGTCGGGACGGCGCCGGCGCCAGCCGGCCGCCAGCGCCTCGGCCGCCGCGGCGGCGTCGAGGGTGCCCTTGAACGAGTCGGGGGCGAGGACGACGCGCACGCCGACACCCTGGCCGGTGGCGGCACCCGGCGGCAAGCCGGGTCAGGCGGGGGGCTCGTCCTCGGACCGGGCGAACCAGGGCGCGGTCTCCCCCGACAGCGCCCGGGCCACCAGCCGGGCCTGCACGCCGACCAGCTCGGGCAGTTCGGCGGGGTCGCACCACACGACGTCCAGCGACTCGTCGTCGGCGACGTGCGCGGTGCCCCCGACCGCCCGGCAGGCGAAGGCGTGGTCGACGAACTGGCAGACGTCGCCGTTGGGGTAGGTCATCGGCGGCTGGGTCCACAGGCTGACCAGCCGGTCGACGACCACCTCGACGCCGGTCTCCTCCAGCACCTCCCGGGCGAGCGCGACGGCCAGCTGCTCGCCCGGCTCGGGGATGCCGCTGGGCAGCGCCCACCGGCCGGTGTCGCTGCGCTGGGTGAGCAGCACCTGCCCGGCGTCGTCGGTGACCACCCCGGTCACCCCGGGCAGCCAGAGCAGCCCTTGGCCGACGGAGGAGCGCAGGTCACGGATGAACTCGGGAACCGGCACGCCGGCCAGCCTAGGGCGGCTCGACTCGCCGGACCTGATGGTGAGCCGCGGCACGGCACGGCTCACCATCAGGCGGCCCGGCTCAACCCGGTCCACAGCGACCCCCTGGGCCACCGGCTCAGCTGAACAGCGCCCGGCCCCACCAGTCGTCGTCGCCGGTGACCCCGGGCGGGCAGGCGAAGACCGCCGAGGAGGTGTGCTGGAGGTACTCGTTCAGCGCGTCGGTGCGCAGGTTCCGCTGGATCCGGGTGAACCCGTTCCCCGGATCGCGCTGGTAGGCGATGAAGAACAGCCCGGCGTCCAGCCGTCCCTGGGCGTCGGAGCCGTCGACGAAGCTGTAGCCGCGGCGCAGGATCGCCGTCCCGGCGTTGGTCGGGTGGGCGAGGAAGACGTGCGAGGTCGGCGGCAGCGCCGCCAGGTCGACCGGGTCGAACTCCGCCCGCGCGCCCAGCGGCGCCCCGGCACCCTTGGTGCGCCCCACGCTCGCCTCCTGCTCGGCCAGCGTCTCGCCGTCCCACGTCTCCACGAGCATCCGGATCCGCCGGGTCACCAGGTAGGAGCCGCCGGCCAGCCAGTCGGCGCCCGGGTCGCCGTCGGCCACCCAGACGAACCGCTCGATGGCGGCGGCGTTCTCCGCCTTGAGGTTGTCGGTGCCGTCCTTGAACCCGAAGAGGTTGCGCGGGGTGGCCTGCGCGCTGGAGGTGGACGACGTCCGGCCGAAGCCGAGCTGGGACCAGCGGACCCGGACCACACCGGCGCCCAGCCGGATCAGGTTGCGGACGGCGTGCACCGCGACCTGCGGGTCGTTCGCGCAGGCCTGCACGCAGAGGTCGCCGCCGCTGATCGCCGGGTCGATCGCGTCGCCGGGGAAGGCGGGCAGCTCGGCGAGCGGCGCCGGCCGCCGGGCCGCCAGGCCGAACCGGTCGACGCCGTCGGCGGTGGTGAACAGGGTGGGGCCGAACCCGACGGTCAGCGTGAGCCCGGACGCGGGCAGCCCGAGCGCCTCGCCGGTGTCGTCCGGGACGTCGTCCGGCCCCCCCACTGCGCCGACCTCTCCGGCGTCCTGGCCGGCGGTCATGCGGCGGGCAGCCGCCGTCCACGCCCGGAGCAGCGCGACCAGCTCGGCCCGGTCGTCGGTGACGACGTCGAAGGCCACGAAGTGCAGCCGGTCCTGCGCGGGGGTGGTGATGCCGGCCTGGTGGGCTCCGGTGAAGCGGACGGCAGCGGAGACGTCCGGCGGGGTGGACACTGCGGGTCGCTCCGCCGTCGCCCGGCCGAGGTAGCCACCAGTGGCGCCGGCGACCACCACGCCGGCCGTGCCGGCGCCGGCGAGGCCGAAGAACCGCCGCCGGGAGAGACCCCCTGGACCAGGGCTGGCAGAGCTCATGCTGGTGTCGGTCCCCCTGGGAGGTCGGTGGTGGTGCGGGCCGGTCCCCGAGGGGCCAACGGACGTCCCGCCGGTGCTGTTCCGGCGGCGGCCCCGGGCCGTGGCAGGGTGGGCCGTCCCGCACCGCCCAGCCGAGGAGCCGACAGCGTTGTCCGAGCCCACCGTCACCCGCACCGACGCCGAGGGCGTCGCGACGCTCACGCTGCAGCGCCCCGCGCTGACCCACCGCATGCGCACCGAGCTGCTGGCGCACGTGCGTGACCTGGCCACCGACGACACCGTCCGGGCCGTGCTGCTGACCGGCACCGGGCGCACGTTCTGCGTGGGCCAGGACCTCGGTGAGCACGCCGCGGAGCTGCGCGAGCCGTCGACCACACCCCTCTCGGTCGTCGCCGACGAGTACAACCCGCTGGTGCTGGCGCTGGCCGCCCTGCGGGTGCCGGTGGTGGTCGGGATCAACGGGGCCTGCGCGGGAGCGGGGCTGGGGCTCGCGCTCGCCGGCGACCTGCGGATCGCCGCGGCGGGGGCGAAGTTCACCACCGCGTTCGCGGGGATCGGGCTGGGCAGCGACTCGGCGCTGGCCTCCCGGCTGGTGCACTGCGTCGGGGGCTCGCGCGCCGCGCAGATGCTGCTGCTGCCCGAGCCGTTCCCGGCCGAGACCGCGGCCATGTGGGGGCTCGTGCACGAGGTCGCCGAGCCGGCGCAGGTGCTGCCGCAGGCGCAGGCGCTCGCCGCCCGGCTCGCCACGGGCCCGACGCTCGCGCTCCGGGCGATCAAGGAGGTGCTGGCGACCGCGGCCACCGACCCGCTGGAGACCACGCTCGCCCTGGAGGCCCGGCTGCAGACCGAGCTCGGTCAGACCGCGGACCACCGCGCGGCGGTGGAGGCCTTCCTGGCCAAGCAGCCGATCACCTTCACCGGCCGCTGACCTCGGCGGCACCGGTTCCACGTGGAACCGGTGCCCACGTCAACCGAGCTTGGCCGAGCAGGCCGGGCAGACGTCCCCGTCCGCGGCGGGGGGCCACGGCAGCTCGCTGGTCACCCGGGCCAGGGCGCCGCAGACGGTGAGCTCGCAGGCGCCGTCCAGGTCGGTGACGGCCCGGTGGACCTCGACGGCGTGCCACAGCGCCGGCGTCCGGCCGTGCGCCCGGCCGCGGGCGGCGACGAAGGTCTCGGTGTTCACGGTCACGATGCTCATGTCGGCATCCCGCCGGTCCTCGGACAGCCCCTGGGCACGACCTCACCCGATGGGGTGAGCCGGCGGCAGGTGGCCGCAACCCCCGACGGCCGCGCGGTGGCCGCGGCATGACACGGTGCGGTCGACCCGTTCGCACCCGACCGCACCGGAGGCCCGAGGATGCAGCTCACCAAGCACGGACACGCCTGCGTCGTCCTGTCCGACGGGGACCGCCGGCTCGTCGTCGACCCGGGGGCCTTCACCGCCGACGACCCGCTGGCCGGCACCGCGTCCGGCACGACCGCCCTGCTGCTCACCCACGAACACCCCGACCACTTCCTCCCCGACCGGGTCCGCGCCGCGCTGGACGCCGACCCCGGGCTGGAGGTCTGGACGAACTCCTCGGTCGCCGGGAAGCTGGCGGGCGCCGGCCCGCGCGTGCACGTCGTCGGGGCCGGCGACACGTTCACCGCGGCCGGGTTCGACGTCTCGGTGCACGGCGAGTGGCACGCGGTGATCCACCCGGAGATCCCCCGGGTGCGCAACGTCGGGTTCCTCGTCGACGGGCAGGTGTTCCACCCCGGCGACGCCTTCACCGTGCCCGAGGCCGCCGTCCCGACGCTGCTGCTGCCCGCCCACGCCCCCTGGTCGAAGACCGCCGAGGTCATCGACTACCTGCGGGCGGTCGGGGCGCAGCGGGCACTGGCGGTGCACGACGGCCTGCTCAACGACGCCGGCCTCGGCCTGGTGGCGGGGCTGGTCGGCGAGCGGGGCCCGGGCCAGCCGACCCCCTACGCGCGGCTGGCCCCCGGGGAGTCGACCACCGTCTGACCCGACGACGTGGTCAGCAGCTCGGCGAGCCGGGCGTCGAGGTCCCGGCACCGGTCCCGCTCGGTGGCCAGCGCCCGCTCGGTCTCCACCCGGGCGGTCACGTCGGCCTGGATGCCGATGTACTGCACGACCGCGCCGGTCGGGTCCGTCACCGGGATCAGGTGGCACTCGTTCCACCAGGTGCTGCCGTCGGCCCGCCGGTTGAGCAGCACCTCACGGCACTCCTGGCCGGCCGCGATCGCGGCCCGCACGCGCGCCACCGGGGCCGGGTCGGTGTCCGGGCTCTGCAGGAAGCGGCAGTTGCGCCCGAGCACCTCCTCGGCCGGGAAACCGGCCAGCCGGGCGAAGGCGGGGTTGACGTAGACCAGCGGCTGGTCGGGCAGCCGCAGGTCGACCACCGTCACCCCGGTGTCGACCGCGGCGAGGGCCCGCTGCAGCAGCGCCTCGCGCGGGCTGCCGGCCAGCATGCGGGCGGCCGCCGGCGTGGGGGCCGGCATCGGGGTCGGCGCCGGGACCGGCGTCGTCCCGGCGGACTCGGCCGGGGTCGACTCGGCCGGGGTCGCCGGGTCGGGGCGGGTGCAGGGGGCCACCCGGGACAGCAGTGACCGGGCGGCCCGGACGACGGTGTCCCGGTCGTAGGTCAGCGCGAAGGCGAACCGGCGCTCCAGGTCCGGACCGTCGTCACCGAGGTCGTGGGCGAGCAGCGCGGCGCTGAAGTGCGGGCTGAGCACCACCAGGTCCCACTCCCCGAGCACCGGGTCACCCGGCACCAGGTCGGCGCCGCGCAGCCCGGGCAACGGCTCCGGCGGCAGGCCGGCGCCCAGGGCGCAGGCGAAACCGACCCGCTCGACCAGGTCGCGGTAGCGCAGCCGGGTGGCCGGGGTGAGGTGGCGGGACTCCTGGAAGGTGGCGGCCACGACGCAGGTCTCCCCCAGCCGCATGGCCTGCCGCTCCAGCTGCTTGCTCAGCTCGATCAGCAGGGCCTTGGGCGACTCGCGCAGCGGGAACCCGGGCGGCAGGCAGGCGAACGGGGAGCGCGCCCCGGCATCGGCGTCGGTGGGTGCGGTGTCCGGGAGCCGGAGCGAGGCCGCCGTCGCGCCGGCGACCGGCGCGGCCTCCGGGCGGCCGAACAGCCAGCCCTGGCCCAGGGTGGCCCCCAGGGCGCTGGCCATCGCCAGGTGCCGGCCGTCCTCGATGCCCTCGGCGAGCACGATCGCGCCGGTGGACTCGGCGTAGGCGTTGACCGCGTTCATGATCTCGGCGATCGCCGGCCCCGGCCGCTCCTGCACCAGGCGCAGGTCCAGCTTGACCACGTCCGGTCGCAGCAGCGGCATGAAGGCCAGCGACAGCGAGTCGGCGCCGACGTCGTCCAGCGCGATGGCCCAGCCGAGCTCCCGCACCCGGGCGACGGTGCGCAGCAGCTCCGCCGGACGGGCGGCCAGCGCCCGCTCGGTGATCTCCAGGACCACCCGCAGCTCGCCGGGCACCTGGTCGGCGCGGTCGATCAGGGCGGTGAGCGGAGCCTCGTCCACCGCGTCGGGCTCGACGTTGACGAAGACCGTGAGCGGGGCCAGGAGCCCCGCGCGCACCGCACCGCGCAGCGCGGACGTCCGGCAGGCGTGGTCCAGCTCGACCAGCCGGCCCTCCGCGCGGGCCGCGGCGAAGAGCGCATCGGGTGCGTGCAACGGGCCCACCGGACCACGGGCGAGCGCCTCGTAGGCGACCACGCGCCCGGTGTCGAGCTCCACGATGGGCTGGAAGACGCTGGTGACGGCGCTGTCGCGGAGCACGGCGGCGACCGGGGCCGCCGGGTCCTGCTGCAACTGGTCCACGTCGTCCCCCATCGGGTGCGGGCATCCCGCTCCCGAGTCTGACAGCATCGGGCCTGCCACGAAGGGGTGAGCCCTCGGCCGGTGCGCACCGGTCGGCCCGACGGCACGGAGAGGGAGGCGGTCCCCACGGAGCACGCCACCCCCTCCGACGACGTCTACGAGCTGCCCACCTGGGCTCCGCTGCCGGCGCAGCCCGATGCCGAGTTCGACCGGCTCGCCGCCGAGGTGGCCCGCCGCCTGTCGGTCCCGCGGGCGCTGATGGTGCTGGTGTCCAAGGGCGGCCAGGTCTTCCCCGGCATCTTCGGCACGCACGAGCCGTGGACGACGCGCCGCTCCTCCCCGCTGACCCTCTCGATCAGCCAGCTCGTGGTGCGCAGCGGGCGCCCGTTGATCACCTCCGACGCCACCGCCGACCCGGTGCTGCGCGACTCCGCGGTCGTGCAGGAAGGCGCCGTCGTCGCGTACGCCGGCCTGCCGCTGTGGAACGGGCAGGGCCGGCCCATCGGGGTGCTGGCGGTCATCGACGACGTCCCGCGGCAGTGGTCCGACGACGACCTCGCCGTGCTGCACCAGCTGGCGGCCGAGGGCTCGCGGCGGCTGCAGTTCCGCGCACTGGAGCTCGCCGACCAGGAGGTCCGGGCCGCGGCCGCCCGGGAGGCGAGCGCCGCCCGGCAGGCCGCGGAGGCCGCCCAGGCCGCCTACGTCGAGGCCGAGGTGGAGGCCGACCGGACCCGCCTGGTGTCCCGGTTCGGCACCGGGTTGCTGGCGGTCGACACCATGCCCGACGTGCTGCGCGCACTCGACCGGCTGGTCCGCTCCCCCCTGGGCGCCTCCGCCGCGCTGGTCGGGGTGGCCGAGTCCGGCGGCGACGAGCTGCGGCTGTGGGACGCCCCCTCGGGGTCGGTGTCCTACGCCCGGCCGACGGCGGTGGTCGGCCTGTGCACACCGCACCCGCTGGCCGAGGCGGTCCGCGAGCGCCGGGTGGTGCCGGTGCTCCCGGCCGACGCCGCCGACCCGGTCGCGCTGGACGGGCCGGCCGACCGGCCGGAGAGCGCGCTGGCGGTACCGGTGCTGCTCACCCAGCACGAGGCGGCCGGCGGGCTGCTGGTCACCTGGGGGCACCGGCGCGCGCTGGACGCCCCGCTGCGCAGCGCCCTGGCGGACCTGGCCCGCCACCTGGGACACGCACTGGACCGGGTGCTGCTGCGCGAGCAGCGGCTGCGGCTGGAGTGCGCCCGGCCCGGGCCGGACCGCGCCGGCGCCATCGGCTGACGCGCCCGCAGGGAGCGGTCAGCGCCCGCCGACGGAGACCTCGAACTCCACCTGGCTGACGTCGGGGCGCAGCCGGGAGAAGGAGTGCACCAACGGGTGGCCGGAGCTGTCGTGCACCGTGGTGCGCACGACCAGCAGGGGGGAGCCGGCCACGATCTGCAGCCGGTCGGCCTCGTCCGCGGCCGCGGTGCCGACGTCGACCACGATCCGCGCGTGGGCCAGGTCCGCGGTGTACTCGCGACGCAGGAACTCGTACAGCGAACCGTGGCCGAAGTCCTCGGTGGCCGCCTTCGGGTACCGGGCGGCGGGCAGGAAGCTGCGCACCACGTGGTTGGGCAGCCCGTCGACGCTGCGCAGCCGGACCAGCTCGACGACGTCCGCGGCGACCGGCAGGTCGAGCTCGGTGGCGATCGCCGGGGCGGCGGGCACGATCTGCTGGCCGAGCACGGCGGTGCCCACCTGGGCGCCCTGCTCGGTCATCACCTGCTGGAACCCGGCGATCCGGTGGACGAAGCTCTCCCGGTACTCGTGCCGGATGCCCGGGCGGCTGACGTAGGTGCCGCGGCCCTGCTCACGGACCAGGTGGCCGTCGGCGACCAGGCCGTCGACGGCTCGGCGCAGGGTGATCCGGCTGACCCCGTACTCGGCGCACAGCACCGGCTCGGGCGGGAGCATGGTGTGCTCGGGGAGAGCGAGCGCCCGGCGCCGCAGCGCTTCCCGGACGGCGAGGTACTTGGGCCCCGCTTCGGTGCTCGCCACGCCCAGAAGGTACTGCACCGAGAGACGTCTATACGTCATGACGTACCGTTCGAGGAGCCCACCACCCCTCGTCCGGAGGAGAGCTCGTGCGCATCGGAGTCCTGACCGGCGGGGGCGACTGCCCCGGCCTCAACGCCGTCCTGCGGGCCGTGGTCCGCACCTCGGCGAAGGAGTACGGGAGCGACGTCGTCGGCTTCCGGAACGGATGGCGCGGGCTGCTCGAGGACGACGCCCTGCCGATGGACCTGCCCATGGTCAACAACATGCTGACCCGCGGCGGCACGGTGCTCGGCTCGGCCCGGGTGGCGCCGCAGAAGCTGCGCGACGGCCTGGGCCGCATGCGCGAGGTGCTCAAGGACCACGGGGTCGACGTGCTGGTCCCCATCGGCGGCGAGGGCACCCTGACGGCCGCTGCCTGGCTCTCCTCCGAGGGCGTGCCGGTGGTCGGCGTCCCGAAGACGATCGACAACGACATCGACGGCACCGACCTGACCTTCGGCTTCGACACCGCGGTCAGCATCGCCACCGAGATGATCGACCGGCTGCACACCACCGCGGAGTCGCACCAGCGGGTGCTGCTGGTGGAGGTGATGGGCCGGCACGCCGGCTGGATCGCGCTCAACTCCGGCCTGGCCGCCGGCGCCCACCTGGTGATCACCCCCGAGCAGCCCTTCGACGTCGCGGAGGTCTGCCGGATGGTGACCGCGCGGTTCGAGCGCGGCCACCGGCACGTGATCGGCGTGATCAGCGAGGGCGCGACGCCGGTGCCCGGCACCATGCCGATGCGCGAGGGCGGCCTCGACGAGTTCGGGCACAAGCGGTTCACCGGCGTGGCCCAGCAGCTGGGCGACGAGCTGGAGCGGCGCACCGGCAAGGAGGTGCGCACCACCGTCCTGGGCCACGTGCAGCGCGGCGGCACCCCGACGTCCTTCGACCGGGTGCTGGCCACCCGGTTCGGGCTCCACGCCACCATCGCCGCCCACGAGGGGCACACCGGGCAGATGGTGGCCCTGCAGGGCACCGAGATCGGGCTGGTCCCGCTCGCCGACGCCGTCGCTCGGCTGAAGACCGTCCCGGCGTCCCGGCTGGCCGAGCTGCGCGCGTTCACCGGCTGAGCGGTCACCACCGCCAGCTGTAGCCGATCACGCAGTCGCCGTCGGGCACGACCTCGAACGAGGTCTGGCCGCCGACGAGCGGCACCGGCATCGCGTCCACCGGTTCGGCCGCGGCGACGTCGGGCCAGCGGCAGCACCACACCTCACGGGGCTGGGCGGCGGCGTCGAACCGCACGCTGACCGCCAGGTGCCGCACCCCGGGGGTCACCCCGCGCCGGAACTCCGGCGCCGGCGGCTCCGGGTAGGCGAAGAGGGTCTCGTACTCCAGGTGGGTGGCCTGCCCGGGCAGCAGCGGCTCGGCCAGCAGGATCTCCACCACGCAGAGCGGGGTCCCGGCGACCCGCCAGGCGTCCACGGGCACCCCTCCGCCGCGCACCGCGACTGCGGCGTGCACGGTGTCGAACACGTAGTGGTACCGGGAGGTCTCCTCCACCGCCTCCACCAGCTGCCGGGTGACGTGCCGGCGGGGCACCCGGTCGGCGCCGACCTCGTGGTGCTCGGCGACCTGGAGCGTGCGGACGGTGCGCCGAGGCACGGGGCGGGAGCGCACCGGCGCGCCGGCCACCACCAGCCGGTCGCCGGCCGGGCGGCCCCGGCGCAGGGCCCGCAGCTCCTCCGCGTGCTCGTCGGCCATCCCGAAGGCGGCCACGAACAGCTCGAGGGTGCGGTCGGACAGCCGGTCGCCGTTCAGCGCGCGCCCCACCCGGTTCTCCAGGCTCCGCGGCCGGAGATCCGCCGGCGCCTCACCGGTGTCGACCAGGTGCTCGGCGAGCACCGCCGCCACCGCGGCGCGCGGCAGCTCACCGCGCCGCACGTTGCTGTACCGCTGCCAGTGCCTGCGGTACCGCGGCTCGTCCAGCAGCTGCGCCAGCCGCTCCGCGGCCCAGCGCACCCCGAGCGTCTGCTCCATCGCACCCCCAGCACGGCCACGTCCCGGCCACACCGTCCAGGTATCAACCCGGAACTGGGGTCGCGCGACGCGGGGGGCCGCGCGACCCCAGGGCACCGGCCTTTCGCGACGCACCGGAGCGGGTCGGGCACCGCCCTGACCCTGCGGTGCCCGACTCCCCCGGCCCGTCAGCCGTGCAGCAGCGCGGCCCGCTCGTCGGCCAGCCGGCCCAGCCGGGCGGCGAGCTCGGTGGCGCGCCGGTCGAGCTCCGCGCCGACGCCGTCGACCACCTGCCGCAGCTCCCCCACCCGGGCCAGCGACTCGTCGATCCGGTTGCCGACCTGCCAGTCGGTGAACACGTTGTCGAACCAGATGTCCACGAAGCGGGTGAGCTGGCCCAGCTCCAGGGCGGGGAGCTCGACCGCCGCGCCCGGCACGTCGACCAGCTCCCGGGCCAGCAGCCGCAGCTGCTGGTCGGCATCCGCCGCCGCCGCCGCGGCCTGGTCCAGCCGGTCGTGCTTCACGGAGCTGGCCAGTGCCCCGCCGCCGAGGAAGGTGTCCCAGCCGGACCAGGAGCGTGCGGAGCCCAGCCGGTCCTGAACCCGGGCGAGCGCGTCCCGGGCGGCCGCGGCGGCGGCGAGGGCCTCCCCGACCTCGACCGACTCCGCCCCCAGTTCCCCGCGCTCGGCGGCGAGCTCCAGCAGCCGGCGCCCCACCGCCGTGCCCGAGGCCTGCAACCAGGCGTCCTTGGCCTCGGTCGCGGCGGCCAGCTCCGCGCCGGCGCCGGCGAGCGCCGCCTCCTCCGCCCGGGCCCGGGCCAGCTGCCGGTCCAGCCGGTCGCGCAACGCCACGGCCTCCTGCAGCCGCAGTCGGGCGGCGTCCGCCTCGGCCCGCTCCCGGTCCAGGTCCTGCGCCCGGCTGCCCCGCAGCGCGGCCAGCACCCGGGACAGCGAGACGCCCTCCAGGGCCCGGACGTCGTCCGCCTCGGCGCCCGCCTGCTCGGCCAGCTCCGCCAGCCGGACGTCGAGCTCGGCCGCCTCGGTCTCCAGCTGCTGGGCCTGGGCTCGGGCGTGCACCAGCCGGCGGCAACGGTCGGCCGCCGCACTCAGCCGGTCGTCGATCTCCGCGAGTCCGCTCACCCGGGCAGTGTGCCGTTCCCTCACCCGCCCGCCCCACCGGGCTGCAGCTCGATCACGGTGACCTCCGGCCGTGCGCCGACCCGCATCGGCGGCCCCCAGTACCCGGCGCCGGCGGTGACGTAGAGCTGGGTGTCGCCGTGGGTCGACCAGCCCTCCACCGCCGGCTGGTCCAGTAGGACGGCGTAGTCGAAGGGCCACAGCTGGCCGCCGTGGGTGTGCCCGGACAGCTGGAGGTCGACCCCGGCCGCCCGGGCCTGCTCGACCTGCACCGGCTGGTGGGCCATCAGCACCACCGGGCGGGCGTCGTCCCGGCCGTCCAGCGCGGCGTCCAGGTCCGCGCCGTGGCCGGGCAGGCCGGAGCCGGCCGCGGTGCGGTCGTCGATCCCGGCCAGGTCGACCGCCGCACCGCCGCGGCGCAGTTCGACCCGCTCGTTGCGCAGCACCTCCACGCCCAGGGTGGGCAGGTGCCGCAGCCAGGCGGAGGTGTCGACGAAGTACTCGTGGTTGCCGGTGACGAAGAAGACGCCCTGCTCGCTGACCAGGTCGGCCAGCGGGGCGACGTCCTCGCGCAGCTCGTCGAGCTCGCCGTCGACCAGGTCGCCGACGATCGCCACGACGTCGGGCCGCTGGGCGTTGACCGTCTCGACCACCCGCTCGAACCGGCGTCCGCCGTAGGTCGAGGACAGGTGCCCGTCGGAGAACGTGACGATCCGCAGCCCGGCCAGTGCCGGGTCCAGCCGCGGGATCGTGATCGGCACCCGCCGGACGACGGGTGCGGAGTTCGCCAGCACCGCCCCGGTGCCCGCGGTGCCCAGCGCGACCGCACCGGCCCCGACGGCCAGCGTGCGGGCCAGGAACAGCCGCCGGCTCACCGGGTCCGGCGCACCGGCCGGGCCCGGGTCGTCGGCCGCCACCGGCGTCCCGTCGGCCACCGGTGCGCCGACGGCTGCCGGCTGGTCGGCGACCTCCTCCTGCGTCCGGTCGCGGCGGCGGCTGAGCAGCCTCGCGACCAGCCGGATCGGCTCGGTCGCCAGCACCGCCAGGAACGCGTAGAAGGCCACGCCCAGCCAGGTGTACCCGACCCAGTCCAGCGGGGTGGCGGCCGCCTGCGGCAGCGAGCGGCGCAGCAGCACCGCGGCGACCGGCAGCACCGCCAGCACGACGGTGAGCAGGGTCAGCCACCGCCGCAGCCGGCCCGGGCGGGTGGTGCCCCGCACCAGCCGGAGCCACAGGTAGCCGTGCAGCAGCACCATGGCCAGCAGGACGACGGAGCCGAAGCCGAGGACCGCGATCAGGGACAGGGCAGGGCTCCTCGCCGGAACCCGGCCACGGCCGAGGTCATCACCGGGTGGCTCTCTTGAGCACCGGGCGCAGCGCCGGCCAGCGCAGCCAGAACTCCTGCTCGGCGCGCTCGGCACGGGCCTGCTCCAGGGCGTGCAGCCGGCCGTAGGTCCAGGCGTTCTCACCGGCCGCGAAGGCCTGCCGCCCCAGCTGCGTGCACAGTTCCCGGGTCACCACCGTGTCCTGGCGGTCGCCGAGCACCTCCTGCACGGCCTTGAGCGCGGTCACCAGCTCCTTCACCGGGTCACCCAGCACGGGCAGGGTCGCCTCGGCGGTGTAGCGCAGCCGCTTGCCCGCCTTGCGCACCTCGTGCAGCGCCTCGTCGTGGGCGTGCCCGGGCTCGGCGTCCTGGGCGGTCTCCACGGTGCGCCGCAGCCGCTTGGCAGCCTTGTCCAGCACCCCGCGCAGCACCTCCCCGGCAGGCTCGGTCGCCACCGCGGTGAACGGCGGGTCGGTGAGCAGCGCGTCGAGGTCGTCGCGCAGCTGCAGGTAGCCGGCGCTGGACAGCGCCTTGCGGGCCTGCGCGTCGCCGTCGGCGACGTCCTTGGTCTCCGCCTGCTGCAGGCGGGCGGCGACGGGGCCGAGCACCAGCTCCTCCGGCTGGGCGGCGACCAGCTCACGGAGGTGGGCGAGGGCGACCTCGGCGTCCCGGCTGGGTGACAGCGCGCTGCCGACCTCGGCCAGCGCTGCCCGGACCGGGTCGGTGCGCTCGCGGTCGAGCACCGGGCGCACCGTGGCCAGCGTGCTCCGGAGCCGGCGGCAGGCCACCCGGACCTGGTGGACGGCGTCCGGCTGCGCGGTCCGCAGCATCAGGTCGGCGTCCTGCAGCGCCTGGACCTGGTCGCGCAGCGCGGCCAGCACCACCTCGCCGACCGGTGCGGCGGTAGCGGCGCGGCGGGCCTGCTTGCCCTTCTTCTTCTTCCCCTTCGGCGCGGTCCGGCCGGCAGGCCGGACGTCCGGGCCCGCACCGTCGAGGGCGGCGATCCGGTCGGCCAGCACCCGGGACAGCTTCGCCGGGGACGTCGCCGGGCGGGCCCCGGCGGCGACCAGCGCCTCGCCGACCGCGGCGAGCACCGACTCGTCGCCCTCGACCAGCTCGACCTCGACCTCCCGCCAGGTGGTGACGACGGCGGCCGCGCCGGGCTCGGCCGGCAGGGCGGTGCCGGTGACGTGGTCGTCGGCGACCTCGGCGAGCACCCGGCCCTCGGCGTCCTGCAGCGCGGTGACCACCCGCCGGGTGCGCAGCTCCGCGACCTGACCGACCGGGGCGCGGCGGACGACGCCCAGCACCGGCTCGAGCACCGCCTTGGGCGGGGTCTTCGTCGCGCGGCCGAGCGGCGAGTGCAGCTCTCGGCGCGCGCCGGCCACCGCGGGCAGCTTGACGTGCCAGCCGGCGTCGGTGCCACCGGTGCGCCGGCGCAGCGTCACCCGGGAGCGGGCCAGCCGCAGGTCGGCGGTGTCGTGGTAGGCGGCCTCGAGGTCGTGCTCGACCGGATCGGCGACCCTGGCGACCCCGGGGACGCCGCTCAGGTCGGGCAGGACGAACGTCTCCTCGACGTCGAACTTGCGCTCGATCTCCAGGTGCTCGACAGCCACGCTCCGCCTCTCCGTCCAGGCAGCCGTCCTCGTCGCGGACGGCGCCATGAGCCCCCCGTCCTACCGCACGCGGGTGAACGGCGCACCCGGCGATGATCACCGCAGCCGGTGATGGGCACCATGGACACCGTGTCCCGCCGCCCCCCGAACCGCCGCCGCTGGGCCCCCGCCGTGTTCGCCGCCCCGTGGGCCGCGGTGGCCGTGCTCCGGCTGACCGGCACCGAGCGGGGCTTCCCCTTCGTGCCCGCGCTGGCCTTCACGCCCTACGCCGCCGCCACGAGCGTGCTCCCGCTGGCCGCGGCGCTGACGGCTCGTTCCCGCGGTGCCGCCGTGGTGTCGGCCGTGTCGGCCGCGGCGCTGACGGGCGCGGTGCTCCGGGGGACGACCCCCACTGCCCCCACCGCGCGACCGGAGGGGCCGCGGTTGCGGGTGGTCTCGGCGAACATGCTGCACGGCCGTGCCGACCCGGCCGCCCTGGTGGCCCTCGCGGCCGATCAGGACGCCGACGTGCTGGCCCTGATGGAGGTCACGCCCGAGGCGGCGTCCGGCCTGCTCGCGGCCGGGGTGGCCGACCTGCTGCCCACAGGCCACGTGGTGCCTGCCGGGGAGGGCCAGCCTGCCGGCGCCGGCGGCGCGCTGTGGACCCGTCTGGACGTGCGGCAGCGCACGGTGGTGCCGGGCCGGTTCGGTCAGCCCGCGGCCCTGCTGACCGTGCCGGGCGCTCCCGACGTCGAGGTGACCGCGGTGCACACGCACCCGCCGACCAGCTCACCCGCGCAGGTCGCCCGCTGGGTCGAGGACCTGCAGCTGCTGCCGGACCCGGAGCCGGGGGTGCTCCGGGTGCTGGCGGGTGACTTCAACGCGACGCCCGACCACGCCGCCTTCCGGCGGTTGCTGCGCCGCGGCTGGGTGGACGCCGCGGCGGCGACCGGCCAGGCCCGGCGGGCCACCTGGTGGCCGATGCGGGTGCCGCAGCCGCGGCTCACCCTCGACCACGTCCTCGTCGACCCGCGGATCGCGGTGGACGCGCTGCAGGTGGTGCACGTGCCCGGGACCGACCACCGGGCACTCGTCGCCGACCTGCGGCTCCCCGCGGCCGGCTGACCGGCACGGTCGGAGGTCGTTCCCCGGGCGGCGGGTCCGCACCACCGCCGCCCGGGCACTGCACCCCATGCCCGGGAAACGCCCGCCTGCACCTGAGCTGTGTGACATCTGGGTTAACTCACCGCGCTCCGCGCGCGGGACGACCCTCCGGAGGGGGCCGCGCACGCACGGCCCCAACCGCAGCGGCATCAGCCGATGCGGACGTCCTCCTGGCCGGCCACCGAGACGACGTCCCCGGCGTGCAGCTGCCGGCCCCGCCGGTCCTCGGGCTCCCCGTTGACCCGGACGTCCCCGCTGGTCAGCACGTCCTTGACCTGGGCGCCGGAGGGGACGGCGTCGACCAGCTTCAGCAGCTGGCCCAGCCGGATGGACTCCTCGCCGGAGCGGAGCTCGATGGTGCGCACACCGCCGATCCTCCTCCCCCGCCGTGTCGGCCGGTCAGGCCGGGCGGACCTCGTCGCCCACCACGACCGCGCCGGGGCGGGTCACCGGGGCACCGACGGCGAGCGCGCCACCCCGGTCCCGGTGCACCGAGCGCAGCACGGCGGTGTCCCGGGGGATGCCGCCGGCCTGCGGCCGGGTGACCATCACGCAGCGCGGGACCCGTGCGGCGACGGCCAGCACCACGCCCCCGACCGCCACCGACGTGCCCACCCAGCCCTCCTCGCCGGCACCGTCCAGGACGACGTTGGCGCGGAACCGCCGCCGGTCCCAGCCGCCCAGGGTGCCGGTGGAGACCAGGGTGACCCGGGCGCCCGCGTTGTCGTGGAAGGCGCCGTCGGCACCGGCGAAGGGGTTCCAGCCGTCCTCCGTGCCCTCGGTGACCTCGGACGGGTTCTCGTAGGTCCGGGCGCCGGTGACCTCGGCGGCCGGGCGCAGCGCGACCGGGCGGCCCACCCACCGGGAGAGGACCGCGTCCTCCCGGGTGACGGTGCCGTCGGGCAGCACCACCTCCACGCCGCCGTCGGCGCGGGTGCGGCCGGCGGCGAAGAGCAGCTCGGGCACCCGGCGGGCGGTGAGCCCGAGGCCGGTGGCGACGTCGAACAGCGCCCAGCCGCGGTCGCCGGCGATCCCCTGCGGGCCGAGCTCGGCAGCGGCCACCCGTTCCCCGACCAGCGACTTGACCGGGTAGCGCCACAGCTCGAGCACCCGGTCGGTCACGCAGGCGACCAGCGCAGCGTCCAGGTGCCCGACCACACCCCACCCGGGGCGAGCACGACCAGGTCGACACCGTCGGCCAGGGCGTTGGGCGGGCAGGTCATCGGCTCCACCGCCAGGCTCCGGCGGCGCTGGCCGGCCGGCAGCGTGTCGCCGGAGAACACCTGCAGCCAGGACCATGCCGGGTCGACGGCCAGCTCCAGCGCGCCGGCCGGTCCGCGCAGCGTCACCCGGGCCCAGCCGTCGTCGTCCCTGACCAGGTCGGTCACCGGGTCGTCGAGCTGCCGGTCGCCGATCCGGCCGACGTCGCCGTCGAACGGCCGCCGGGCGCCGGTGGGCAGCCCGCCGTCGACCTCCAGCACGGTGTGCGCCGGCACCGCCAGCTCGGCGTCGGCCAGGCCACCCTCGGCGTCTGCCCTCTCCTGGGACGCCCCGACGTGCAGGTAGGGGTGCATGCCGACGCCCAGCGGAGCGTCGTCGTCCCCGGCGTTGCGCACCCGGACGACGACGGTGAGCTGATCGGCGGCCAGCCGGTAGTCGATCGCGACCGCGAGCCGGAACGGGTACCCGGGGCGCGGCTCCAGCAGGGTGCCGACGGTCACCGCGTCGTCGGTGCGTGCGAGCACCGTCCACGGCTGGGCGGTCACCAGCCCGTGCACCGCGTTGGGCGAGGAGCCGCTGACCACGTCCAGCTGCAGGTCGCGGCCTCGCCAGGACCACTGCCCGTTCCGCAGCCGGTTGGGCCACGGCACCAGCACGCCACCCCGCCGGCCGGCGGGGACGGTGCCGGCCGGGTAGCCGTCGAGCACCTCCCAGTCGCCGACGACGAGGCGCCGGGGCCCGCCGCCGCGCAGGTCGACGACGAGCTCGGCCGCGTCGGCGGCGAGCGCGACCTCGCGGGGCTCGGTGGCCGGCCAGGGCAGGGTGTCGGCGGGAGCGTCGGTGTGCTGGGTCATCCGGTCCTCCTCGTGGGCGGTCACGCACAGCTCACCACAGCCGGCAGCCGACCGGCCGGGCTGTTCCACGTGGAACTGGTGACAGACGTCAGTGGCCGCCGACGGCCCCCGGCCAGCAGACTGGAGCGGCAGCGACCCCTGAGGAGCGACCGATGCCCGAGCCCCACCTCCGTGCCGCCGACGCCGACCGGGCCGCGGTCGCCGAGATCCTGGGCCGGAACCTGTCCGCCGGGCGGCTGACCGTCGCGGAGTACGACGACCGGCTGGCCCGGGCCTGGGCCGCGAGGACCTACGGCGACCTGGCCCCGCTCACCGCCGACCTGCCCGACGAGTCCGGCGCCACCGAGGTGGTCGCCCCCGGTGCAGGGCCGGCCGGCACCGGGGGTCCGGCGTCGGCGCACACCGGCGGCACCTTCCCCTGGGGCGGGAACGGCGGGCCGTTCGGGGGGCCGCACGCCTGGGCCGGCGGCTCCTCGGTGCGCGCCGCCTGGGGCAGTTGGGCGGCCACCGCGCTGATCGTGCTGACCGTCTGGGCGATGAGCTCCTGGGGTTCGGGGGAGCTCCTCTACTTCTGGCCGGTCTGGGTGATCGGGCCGTGGGGGCTGGTGCTCGCGGTCCAGACGATCGGCGCCGGGCACGGTCGCGGGTCCGGCGAGCACCACCGGCTCCCGCACGGCCACCGGGACTGACCCCGGCGTGTCCGGGTCAGCCGGCCCCGGCGCGGGTAGCGGGCGGGGACCGACCCCGGAACCGGAGGCCCCCCGTGCACACCATGACCGACCGTTTCGCCGACGCGCTGCACCGCCTGGACGCCGACCGGGACCCCGGCCCGCTCGTCGAGCTCGCCGGTGACGACACCCAGCTGGTCAAGCTCGACGAGCACCACGAGACCCGGGGCCGGGAGGGCGCGCAGGCCTTCTGGACCGACTACCGCGACGTCTTCGGCGACATCGAGACGACGTTCACGCACACCGTGGTGGGCGAGTCGAGCGCGGCGCTGGAGTGGACCTCCACCGGCACGCTGCGCGACGGGAAGCCGTTCACCTACCGCGGGGTCACCGTGATCGAGGGGGACGAGGAGCAGCTGTCGGGCGTGCGCACCTACTACGACTCGGCGGCCTTCCTCCAGGGCCGCAGCGGCACCGCCTGACCCGGCGCCGGGCGCCCCGGCGACCGGGCGGTGGCCGGGGCGCCGTCGTCCGTGATCCGGATCCCGTCGTCCGGACGGACGTGACCGTGCACCACCGGCCGGCCCGGCTGGTGCCGGTCGACACCGGCTACCTCGACCGGCGCGACCGGTTCCTGCGGGGGCCCGAGGCGTTCACTCAGGAGCAGCTGCTCGGGTTCGCCGAGCAGGTGACGCACAACCCCTGAGCGACGACGCGCCCGGGGACGACGAAGGCCGCAGGACATGCGGCCGTTCTCGCCCGACCCGCTGACCAGCGCCGAGCTCAGGCCGGCAACAGCGTGGTGAACGTCGTGCCGCCGTCGGTGGACTGGAGCAGGCCGTGGTCGGTCACCACGAGGACGCGCGGGTCACCGTCGTCGGTGGTCGCCGCCACCGCCGACGGCGTCCCGTCCAGCTGCGCGCGGTGGGTCCAGGTGGCCGCGGCGTCGGTGCTGGTCCACACCGCCCCGTCCGGGGAGATGCCGACCGCGGCCGTGCCGTCGCCGGACCAGGTGACCACCTGCAGCAGCGGAGCGCCGTCCACCGGCGCCCACGTCGTGCCGGCGTCGGCCGAGCGCAGCAGCCCGGCGCCGGTGGTGGCCAGCACCTGCCCGTCGGGGGTGGCGGTGAGGGTGTGCGGCTCGGCCGGGATGACCAGCGTTTCCCAGGTGGTGCCGTCGCTGGTGCGGCGCAGCGTTCCGTCGTAGCCCAGCGCACCGCCGCCGGGGAGGGCGGTGAGGGCGTGGAAGTCCGACTCCCCGGCACGCGACAGCGGCGTCCAGGTCTTCCCGCCGTCGGTGCTCTCGATGAGCCCGACCGGGTTGGGCAGGTCGGTGTGCAGCCCGGGGTGACCCGAGGCCAGGTAGTGGTCGGGGCCGGCGACGGTGAACCCCATCAGGTCGATGACCGGGCCGACGGCTGCCGGTCGGCCGTCGTCGCCGAGGGTGATCAACCCCTCGTGGGTGGCCACCAACAGCGCACCGTCACCGGGATCGACGGCGACGGCGTGCACGTGCGCGGCCGGCAGCGTGCCGAGGGTGTCGCCCGGCGCGGGCGCGGCGGAGTCATCGGTGGCTGCGCAGCCGGTGAGGAGGGTGAGCAGGACGCCGCCGGCGAGGGCGGCGCGAGCGATGCGGTTCGTGGGCATGGGAGAGCTCCAGGGCGGTGCGAGGACGGACCGGGCCGGTGTGGGGCGGGGGGGGGCTGAGCGACCGCCCCGCCGCGGCCGGGTCATCCCGCGCGCTGGGTGTGCATGCCGTGCATATGGGCGATCTGAGCGTTTTGGCTGTG
>NZ_JBJGZY010000020.1:0-72661 GCF_054050755.1 Modestobacter sp. SYSU DS0511 | reverse complement strand
ACTAATGAGAGATCGACCCCGCCACCCCCCCCCCGCCCCCCCCCCCCCCCCCCCCCCCCCCCCCCCCCCCCCCCCCCCCCCCCCCCCCCCCCCCCGGTGGTGCTCAGGTGGTTCGGGTGCTGCTGGTGCTCAGACCCCGGCGGTCTCGACCGCGGAGACCGAGACGACCCGGCGGCCACGACGGTGGCCGAAGGTCACCGCGCCCGGCTCCAGGGCGAACAGCGTGTCGTCCTTGCCGCGGCCGACGCCCAGACCCGGGTGGAAGTGGGTGCCGCGCTGGCGGACGATGATCTCGCCGGCCTTGACGACCTGACCACCGAACCGCTTCACGCCCAGGCGCTGGGCGTTCGAGTCGCGGCCGTTGCGGGAGGACGAGGCGCCCTTCTTGTGTGCCATGTCGTCGTCAGCCCTTCGTGATGTCGCGGACCACGACGCTGGTCAGGGGCTGACGGTGCCCCTGCCGCTTGTGGTACCCGGTCTTGTTCTTGAACTTGTGGATCTTGATCTTCGGGCCCTTGCCGTGCTCGACGATCTCGCCGGTCACGGTCACGCCCGCCAGCGCCTGCGCGTCGGTGGTGACGGTGTCGCCGTCGACCAGCAGCAGGGCCGGAAGGGTGATCGTGTCACCGGCCTCCCCGGCGAGGCGGTTGACGGTGAGGGTGTCACCGACACCCACCTTGTGCTGCGCTCCACCGGCCTTGACGACTGCGTACACCACTGACTCCTCGATCGGTTCCTACGTATCCAGCACTGTGTCCTGCGCGCACTCCGGCACGGTGGCCAGGTGCTGGACGGGCCGCCGACCTCTGCTGAGGTGATGCGCCAGGCACTCGACGTGCCTCCGCGCAGCGGCAACCCGGCCAGCGTACCCGAGCCCGGGCGTCCGGGTCGAACGTGGGCTTCGGGCCGACCCGCCTACGAGGCGGGCGGCCCGGCCGGGCGGGACGCCGCCCGGCGACGACGCGGGCGGGCCGGCGCCGGGTCGGGAGCGGACTCCGCGGCTGGCGCATCGGGCTCGGCCACCGGCTGCGGGGCGACGACGACCGGCGGCACCGGCGCGTCGGGCGCCACGGCGGGCACCGATTCCACGGGCACCGGCGCCTCGTCCGGCTCGGTGGCCGGCACCTCGTCCGGTCCGACGACCGGGGCCTGGGGCGGCTCGCTGATGCGGCCGGCCAGCACCGTGTCCGGCGTGGCCGCCTCGGTCGCGGCCGGAGCCCCGCTGTGCGCCTCGTTCTGCACCTCGGTCGAGACCTCGGTCGGGACCTCGGTCGGCTCCGGCGCCACCGCAGTCGCCGCGCCGTCGGGGAGGGACTCCTCCGGCGTACCCGGGGTGCCCCCCTGGTCGGTCCGGCCGGCGGGGTCACCGTCCGCGCCACTGGCGGCGAGCACCGCGGCGTCCTCGGCGGCCCGGGCCTCCCCGGACTGCCCGCGCCCACGCCGTCCCCGGCTGCGCCGGCTGCTCCGGCCCTCGGTGCCGGGCTCACCGCCCTGCTCCTCGGCGCCTGCGGCCCCGCCGGACGTCTCGCCCGACGTCGCCGGGTCGGCGGCGACATCGGCGTCCGCACCGGACGACGCCCTGGCCGGCTCCGTGCCGGTGTCCTTGCCGATGTCCTTGGCGGTGTCCTTGGCGGCGTCCTTGCCGGTGTCCTTGCCCGAGTTCTTGCCGGCGTTGTCGGCCCGGTTCTGGTCGCGGTTGCGGCCGCCACCGCTCCCCTGGCCGCTGCCACCACCGTTGCCGTTGCCGCCGCCGTTGCCGCCGCGGCGCTTCTCGTCGACCGGATCGGTGTGCACCAGCACGCCCCGGCCCCGGCAGTGCTCGCACGGCTCCGAGAAGACCTCCAGCAGGCCCTGACCGACCCGCTTGCGGGTCATCTGCACCAGGCCGAGGGAGGTGACCTCGGCGACCTGGTGCTTGGTGCGGTCGCGCCCCAGGCACTCGGTGAGCCGCCGCAGGACCAGGTCGCGGTTGCTCTCCAGGACCATGTCGATGAAGTCGATCACGATGATCCCGCCGATGTCGCGCAGCCGGAGCTGGCGGACGATCTCCTCGGCGGCCTCGATGTTGTTCCGGGTGACCGTCTGCTCCAGGTTGCCCCCGGAGCCGGTGAACTTGCCGGTGTTGACGTCGACCACGGTCATCGCCTCAGTGCGGTCGATGACCAACGACCCGCCCGAGGGCAGCCACACCTTGCGGTCCAGCGCCTTGGCCAGCTGCTCGTCGATGCGCAGGTCGCGGAAGACGTCGCCGGTGCCGGTGTAGCGCTGCAGCCGCTCGGAGAGCTCCGGGGAGACGTGCGCGACGTAGGCCTCGACGGTGTCCCAGGCGTCGTCGCCCTGCACGACCAGCCGCTTGAAGTCCTCGTTGAAGACGTCGCGGATCACCCGGATCGCCAGGTCCGGCTCGCCGTAGAGCAACGTCGGGGCGCTGCTGGTCGAGGCCGCCTTGGTCTGGATGACCTCCCACTGCGCCTGCAGCCGGGCCACGTCGCGGGTGAGCTCCTCCTCCGAGGCACCCTCCGCAGCGGTCCGGATGATCACACCGGCGTCCTCGGGGACGATCTTCTTCAGGATGTCCTTGAGCCGGGTGCGCTCCTTGTCCGGCAGCTTCCGGCTGATGCCGGTCATCGAGCCGCCGGGCACGTAGACCAGGAACCGGCCCGGCAGGTTGACCTGCTGGGTGAGCCGGGCGCCCTTGTGGCCGATCGGGTCCTTGGTGACCTGCACCAGGACCTTGTCGCCGGACTTCAGCGCGGTCTCGATGGAACGGGACTTGCCGGTCAGGCCGGCGGCGTCCCAGTTGACCTCACCGGCGTAGAGGACGGCGTTGCGCCCCTTGCCGATGTCGACGAACGCCGCCTCCATGCTGGGCAGCACGTTCTGCACCCGGCCGAGGTAGACGTTGCCGGCGAACGACGTCGCCTGCGCCTGGGTGACGTAGTGCTCGACCAGGACGTCGTCCTCGAGGACGGCGATCTGGGTCCGCTCGCCCTGCTGCCGGATGACCATGGCCCGGTCGACGGCCTCGCGGCGGGCGAGGAACTCGGACTCGGAGAGGATCGGCGCCCGGCGGCGGCCGCCGTCCCGGCCCTCCCGGCGGCGCTGGCGCTTGGCCTCCAGCCGGGTCGAGCCGGCGACGCCCTTGACGTCGTCCTCGCTGCTGACCCGGCCGTTGCGGCCGGCCCGCTCGGGGCGGTCGTCGGCGTCCTCGGTCGCGTCGTCGCCGGCCTCGCCGCTGCTGCCCCGGCGACGACGGCGCCGCCGGCGACGGGTGCTCGACCCGCTGCTGCCCTCGGCGTCGTCGGTGTCCTCGGCGTCGTCCGCGCCGCCGGACTCCTCCGTGTCGTCGGTGTCCTCGCCGCGGGTCGCCCCGGCGGTCTGCCCGGGTGCGTCCTCGTCGGTGTCGGCCGAGTCGTCCCCGGACCGGCCCCGGCCGCGACCACGACGGCCCCGGCGGCGCCGGCGGCTGCCGGCCGAGCCCCCGTCGTCGCCGTCGCGGTCGTCGGTGTCCCGGTCGTCGGTGTCCCGGTCGTCGGTGTCCCGGTCGTCGGTCTCGCGGTCGCCGGTGTCCTGCCCGTCGTCGGACCGGTCGGCCTGCTGCTCAGCGGCAGCGAGGGCGGCGACGTCCTCCACGTCGGGGGTGCCGTCCTCGGTGTCCGCGGGACGGCGCCGCCGGGAGCGGCGCGACGGCGCGGCGGGCTGCTCGTCGCGGTCGGCCCGGGGGGCGGCCTCCGGGTCGGCCGGGGACTCGGCTTCGGTCCGGCGGCTGCGCCGGCGCGGGGAGACGGCCTCCGGCTCGGGCGGGGCCATGAAGCTGACGAAGGCCGGAGCCACCGGCGGGGCCGGCGGCGGCGGGGGGACCGAATCGGGGTCGGCGGCCAGCGCCGGGCGGGTGGCCCGGCGGCGCGGACGCGCGGTGACGGCGGTCGGCTCCGGGGAGCTGAACTGGGCGCCGAAGCGCGGCGCCTCGGCCTCCGGCTCCTCCGCCGGCTGGGGCGCAACCGGCTCCGGGGACGCCTCGGCGGCCGCGTCCTGGACCGTCTCGTCCTCGGCCGGCTCGTCGTCCGGCTCCTCCACCGGGGTCTCCGGCTCGGTCGCCGTGCCGGCCTCCGGTGCCGGGCCGGAGCCCGGCGGCGCGGTGACCGGGGAGGTCTCCGGCGCCTCGGTGGTGCTGTCGTTGTCGTCGATGCGGTCGGCCACGAAGGGCTCGCCTCCTGGTGCGTCCCCGGGCGCCGATCGTCTCCGACTGGCGGCCGCGCAGGAACGCGGGTTGGGCGGGTCGGGCGGCCACACCGAGGTGCGGCGGGGTCGGCCGGCCCGCGAAGTCTGTTTCGTGCCCCGGCCGGTGCGGCTGGGGCCCGGTGGTGCAGCAGGATCGCGGGTGGTGCGGTGGTGCAGAGCTCTTGGGTCGCGCCACGGCTGGCAGACGTGTCGCAGACGGCGTCCGGCACCCGGCCCCGCCGGTCAGACCGGCGCCCGTTCCTCCTGGCAGCAGGAACGCGTCGCACGATCTGGGTCGAGCGGGTCGGCGACGTCACCACTCTCGTCGAGCCGGCCCTGCGCCTCACGCACGGCCCGTGGGGGCGACGGCGGGTGCAGGTCGGCGACGACAGCCAGGGCAGCCATCACGTCGTCCGGTCGCACGGTCGGCGTGAGCTGCCGTACGACCACCTGCAGTATGGCACAACCTGTGTCCCCGGCCACCGACGCGCGGACGACGGCGGCCCGGACGTCGACGTCCTTGGTGCCGGTCTTGGCCCGCTTGGTGACCGTCACCGTCTCCCTCGCGAGCAGCTCGGCGAGGGCTGCGGAGAGCTCCTCCGGGGCGACGCCGGGCAGGTCGATCCGCCAGCGGGTGGCGTCGAGCCGGTCGGCGAGCGAGCCGGTCCCCTCCCCCGCCTCGACGCACTCCAGCACGTCGATGCCCGGCGGCAGCGAGGCGTCGAGGGCGGCCCGCACCTGCTCCGGGTCGCGACGCTGGGAGAGACCGATCTCCACGTACTCGGCCTCCGAGGCCGCACCGGTGGGCGCCGCGCCCATGTAGCTGATCTTCGGGTGCGGGCTGAACCCCGCCGAGAACGCCATCGGCACCTGGGCACGCCGCAGTGCGCGCTCCAGCGCCCGGGCGAGGTCGCGGTGCGAGGCGAACCGCAGCGGTCCGCGCTTGGTGTAGCGCAGCCGCAGCTTCTGCACGGTCGGCGGCGGGGGCGGCCCGTCGGGCTGGCGGGCCATCAGCGCACCCTCATCAGCGGACGACCGTGAGCGGGAGCAGGCTGCGCCCGGTCGGGCCGATCTGGATCTCGGTGCCCATCGTCGGGCAGACACCGCAGTCGTAGCAGCCGGTCCAGCGGCAGTCGCCGACCTCCTCCTCGGAGAGCGCCTCCTGCCAGTCCTCCCAGAGCCACTCCTTGTCCAGCCCGGAGTCCAGGTGGTCCCAGGGCAGCACCTCGTGCTCGGTGCGCTCCCGGGTGGTGTACCAGTCGAGGTCGACGCCGAAGGGGGCCAGCTCCTCCGCCGCGGCCGTCGTCCACCGCTGGTAGGAGAAGTGCTCGCTCCAGCCGTCGAAGTGGCCGCCGTCGCGCCACACCCGCTCGATGACCCGGCCCACCCGGCGGTCGCCGCGGGAGAGCAGCCCCTCGATCACTCCGGGCTTGCCGTCGTGGTAGCGCAGGCCGATGGAGCGGCCGATGCGCCGGTCGGCGTTGATCGCCTCGCGGAGCACCTTGAGCCGGTGGTCGATCGTCTCCGCGCTCGCCTGCCCGGCCCACTGGAACGGGGTGTGGGGCTTGGGCACGAAGCCACCGATGGAGACGGTGCAGCGGATGTCCTTGCTCCCGCTGGCCTCCCGGCCGGCGCGGATCACCTCGACCGCCAGCTCGGCGATCTCCAGCACGTCCTCGTCGGTCTCGGTGGGCAGACCGCACATGAAGTACAGCTTCACCTGCCGCCAGCCGTTGGCGTAGGCGGTGGTGACCGTGCGGACCAGGTCCTCCTTGGACACGGTCTTGTTGATCACCCGGCGGATCCGCTCGCTGCCACCCTCGGGGGCGAAGGTCAGCCCGGAGCGACGGCCGTTGCGGGACAGCTCGTTGGCCAGGGTCACGTTGAACGCGTCGACCCGGGTGGAGGGCAGGCTCAGGCCGGTGTTGGTGCCCTCGTACCGATCGGCGAGCTCGGTGGCCAGCTGGCCGATCTCGGAGTGGTCGGCGGAGCTCAGCGAGAGCAGGCCAACCTCCTCGTAGCCGGTGGCCTTGAGGCCGGCGTCGACCATCGAGCCGATGCCGGTGATCGTCCGCTCGCGCACCGGGCGGGTGATCATCCCGGCCTGGCAGAACCGGCAGCCGCGGGTGCAGCCGCGGAAGATCTCCACGCTCATCCGCTCGTGCACGCTCTCGGCGAGCGGCACCAGCGGCTGCTTCGGGTAGGGCCACTCGTCGAGGTCCATGACGGTGCGCTTGCCCACCCGCGCCGGGACGTCGTCGCGGGTGCGCAGCACCTCGGCGATCGCACCGTCGGCGGCGTAGGTGACCGCGTAGAAGCGGGGCACGTAGACGCCGTCGACCCGGGCCAGCCGGGCCAGCAGCTCGACCCGGCCGCCGGGGCGCCCCTGGGCCTTCCACGCGGCGACGACGTCGGTGATGTCGCCGACGACCTGCTCGCCGTCGCCGAGCACCGCGCAGTCGACGAAGTCGCTGACCGGCTCGGGGTTGAACGCGGCGTGGCCGCCGGCGACGACGACCGGGTGGGTCTCGTCGCGGTCGACGGCGTGCAGGGGCACGCCGGCGAGGTCGAGGGCCTCGAGCAGGTTGGTGTAGCCCAGCTCGGTGGCGAAGCTGACGCCCAGCAGGTCGAAGTCGCGCACCGCCCGGTGGCTGTCCACGGTGAACTGACCGACGCCGTGCTCGCGCATCAGCGCGGCCAGGTCGGGCCAGACGGCGTAGGTGCGCTCGGCCAGGGCGTCGGGGCGCTCGTTGAGCACCTCGTAGAGGATCATGAGGCCCTGGTTGGGCAGGCCCACCTCATAGGCGTCGGGGTACATCAGCGCCCAGTGGACGGCGACCTCGTCCCAGGGCTTCACCTGGGCGTTGAGCTCACCGCCGACGTACTGGATCGGCTTCTGGACCTGGGCCAGCAACGGCTCGAGGCGGGGGTACAGGGACTCACCAGTCATGACCTGCCCAGGGTAGACGCCACCGCGCACCAGCTCCCCCCTCCGCCGGGTGGGCGGCCGCCCGACCCCGCGCGGCGGGATCTGCGTGTCGGCACCCGGACGTCGTCAGTCGCTATGAAGGCCACGATTCATTGCTCGACAAGTGGTATTAATGCTACGGTTCGTGTCATGGGACGACAGCCGCGGAGCGAAGCGGACAAGGTGTACGACCGCATCGGCGTGCTGCGCGCCGATCGGGGCGTGAGCCGGAAGCAGCTGGCGGAGGCCGTCGGCGTGCACGCGCAGACCATCGGCTACGTGGAGCGCGGCGAGTACAGCCCGTCACTGGCCCTGGCGCTGCGCATCGCCCGCTACTTCGACCTGCCGGTCGAGGCGGTCTTCTCCCTCGAGCCCCTGCCCTCGCTCAGCCAGGAACTCCTCAGGAGGACGTCATGACGCACTCGCCGACCCCGACCTACCTCGCCCGCACGTTCGAGGACGAGCGCTACTCCTGGGCCCGGCGCCCGCACGTCCGCCGGCGGGCGGTCGTCGCCGAGGCGACGCTGCTCGCAGCGCTGATCGCCGCGACCCTCGTGGCCGCGGTGACCGGCGAGGGGTGGTCGACGTGGTTCTTCGCCGCCTGGACGATCGGCCTGTTCTCGTTCATCCCGCTGCACTCGGTGCTGAACCTGGGCATCCGCGGCGTCCTCGACCGGGACAAGCGGTCACTCGACGAGCACCAGCGACGGCTCGGCGAGCAGTCGCACAGCGCAGTGGCCTGGCCGAGCGCGGCGCTGACCTTCGCTGCGTGGGCCGGCGCGACCACCGTCGTCGGCCTCGCCGGAGACGTCGCCCTGGCGCTCTGCCTCGGCTTCCTGCTGTGGTTCACCAGCGGCCTGCTGACCTACTGGCACCTGGCGTGGACCTCCCCGGAAGAGTCCGCCGAGGACGCCGACCTGACGGACTGACCCGTCGCCCCTGGTCGGCTCGGCGGCGGGAGCACCACCAGGCGCCCCCGCCACAGAGCCGGCAGAGGGATCAGCCGAGCTCGGGGAAGAACAGCGCGATCTCGCGCGCGGCCGACTCGGGCGAGTCCGAGCCGTGCACGATGTTCGCCTGCACCTCGAGGGCGAAGTCGCCGCGGATGGTGCCCGGGCCGGCCTTGACCGGGTCGGTGGCGCCGGCCAGCGCGCGGAATGCCTCGATGGCCCGCGGGCCCTCGACGACCAGGGCCATCAGGGGGGCGCTGGTGATGAACTCCACCAGCGAGCCGAAGAACGGCCGCTCGCGGTGCTCGGCGTAGTGGGTCTCGGCGACCTCGGCGGTCAGCGTGCGCAGCTCGGCGGCGACCAGGCGCAGGCCCTTGGCCTCCAGCCGGGCGATCACCTGGCCGACCAGGCCGCGGGCCACGCCGTCGGGCTTGACCAGGACGAGGGTGCGCTCAGCGGTGGGTGCAGACACGGGCCGGAGCGTACGGGACGCGCTGGGTCGACCAGTCGCTCAGCCGGCGAGGTCCATCCGGGCCATGTGCCGCCACAGCTCCTGGTCCTTCTCGCTGAGCCCGTTCCAGCAGTCGTAGCTGTTGCGGGCGTGCAGCTGCTGGGCCCGGCGCTCGACGGCGTCCTCGGGCAACCTGAACCGGACGCGTGCGGCGTAGTCGACGATCGTCGTGCTGATCGGCCCGGCCGGGCCGATCACCGGCTCATCCGTGGTGCTGCGCCGGGCCTTCCGGCCGGGCACGGCGTGGCTGCCCCCGCAGCAACTCCTGTGGTCCTCCATGGTCTTCCCCCGTTTCCAGCGGTGTTCTGCAGAGCGTCATCGCCTCTGCACCGTTGGTCACGACGAGCTTCGCGCACTTCTCCCGTCGAGCGCGCGGGCACTCGCCCGATCGGGTGAGCTCAGCCGGCCGGTGGCGGGCCGAACGCGGTGCCCAGCAGCTCCTTGCGGATCTGCAGCAGGTACAGCCAGATGAGCAGGAAGACCCCGCCGACGAACCACATCGCCGCCCCGAGCAGGCCGGTCAGCACCAGCGGCACCTGCAGCACGGTGCCGATCAGCAGCCCCTGCGGCCGGCGCTGCAGCCCGCTGGCCAGCACCAGCACCAGCGCGAGGGCCAGCACCGACCACAGGCCGACGCCGGAGAGCCCGCCCTCGGTGGGCGCGAACGCCCGCGGCACGAAGAGCACCGCGATCCCTTCCAGGAACAGGATCGCCGCGGCCGCACCGCCCAGCGCCTTCCCCGCGCGGACCGGGTCGGGAGCGGTCATGCCCGCCGACCGGCGAGCAGCGTGCGGGCCTCACCGGCGGTGATTACGCTGCCGGTGACCAGCACGCCCGAGCCGCCCAGCGCGTCGTCCGGCCCGGCCTCGGCCAGCTCGATCGCCGACTCCAGGGCGTCGAGGAACTGGGGGTGCACGCTCACCCGGCCGGCGCCGAACACGTCGACGGCCAGCGCTCCCAGCTCGTCGGCGGGCATCGCCCGCTCGGAGCTGTTCTGGGTGACCACCAGCTCGGCGCACAGCGGCTCCAGCGCGGCGAGGATCCCGCTCACGTCCTTGCCGCGCACGCAGCTGACCACGCCGACCAGGCGGGTGAAGTCGAACGATTCCCGGACCGCGTCGACGGTCGCCTGCATGCCGGCCGGGTTGTGCGCGGCATCGATGAGCACGGCCGGCGAGGTGCGCACCCGCTCCAGCCGGCCCGGCGACCGCACGCCGGCGAAGGCCTCCCGGACGACGTCCTGGGCAATGGGGCCGCTGGCCGCACCGGCGCCCAGGAACGCCTCCACGGCGGCCAGGGCCACGGCGGCGTTTTGCGCCTGGTGCGCCCCGAACAGCGGGAGGAAGACCTCGTCGTACTCGCCGCCGAGGCCCTGCAGGCGCACCTGCTGCCCACCGACGGCCACCCGCCGCTCCAGCACCCCGAACTCGGTGCCCTCGCGGGCGACGGTGGCATCGACCTCGATCGCCCGGCGGACCAGCGCCTCCAGGGCGCCGGCCGGCTGGTGGGCCAGCACCGCGACCGACTCGGGCTTGATGATCCCGGACTTCTCGGTGGCGATCGTGGCGACGTCGGGGCCCAGGTACTCGGCGTGGTCCAGGGAGACCGGGGTGACCACGGCGACCCGCGCGTCGACGACGTTCGTGGCATCCCACGTGCCGCCCATGCCGACCTCGACGACGGCGACGTCGACCGGGGTCTCGGCGAAGGCGGCGTAGGCCAGCGCCACCGTGACCTCGAAGAACGACATCGGCACGTCCCCGCCGGCGTCGACCATCTGCACGTAGGGCGCGATGTCGTCGTAGACCTCGACGAAGCGCTCGGCGCTGATCGGCTCCCCGTCGATGACGATCCGCTCGCGCACCGTCTCCAGGTGGGGGCTGGTGAACCGGCCCACCCGCAGGCCGAAGCCGCGCAGCAGCTCGTCGACCATCCGCGCCGTCGTCGTCTTGCCGTTGGTGCCGGTGACCTGGACGACCGGGAACGCGCGGTGCGGCGAACCGAGCAGGTCGACCAGCGCGGTGATGCGGGTCAGCGACGGCTCGAGCCGGTTCTCCGGCCAGCGCGCCAGGAGCGCCTGCTCGACCCGGGCCAGCTCAGGGTCCGCGGCCGCCTGCCCTGGGGGAATGGAGGTGCTCATCGCTCTTAGGATGCCAGTCATGGTCGCTGACACCCGAGCCCCCGAGAGCACGGCGCCGGGAGCCGGTGGCGCCGTACCCGACAAGCCCTCCCTGGAGGGGCTGGAGTCCACGTGGGTCGCCCGCTGGGCCGAGCAGGGCACCTACGCCTTCGACCGGGCCGCGGCGCTGTCGGCCCCCCGCGCCCAGACCCACGCCATCGACACCCCGCCGCCGACCGCCAGCGGCTCCCTGCACGTCGGGCACGTGTTCAGCTACACGCACACCGACATCGTCGCCCGCTACCAGCGGATGCGCGGCAAGCACGTCTTCTACCCGATGGGCTGGGACGACAACGGCCTGCCCACCGAGCGGCGCGTGCAGAACTACTACGGCGTCCGCTGCGACCCCTCGCTCCCCTACGACCCGACCTTCGAGCCCCCGGCCAAGCCCGGCAAGGACCAGCAGCCGATCTCCCGGCGCAACTTCGTCGAGCTCTGCGAGCAGCTGACCGCGGTCGACGAAGCCGAGTTCGAGAAGCTCTGGCGCCGGGTGGGCCTGTCGGTCGACTGGTCGAACGTCTACCGGACGATCTCCGAGTCCTCCCGGGCCACCGCGCAGAAGATGTTCCTGCACAACCTCGCCCGCGGTGAGGCCTACGCGCAGGAGGCGCCGACCCTCTGGGACGTCACCTTCCGCACCGCGGTCGCGCAGGCCGAGCTGGAGGACCGGGAGCGCCCCGGCGCCTACCACCGCATCGGGTTCCACGGTGCGGACGGCCCGGTGTTCATCGAGACCACCCGCCCTGAGCTGCTGCCGGCCTGCGTCGCGCTGGTCGCCCACCCCGACGACGAGCGCTACCAGCCGCTGTTCGGGAAGACGGTCACCACGCCGCTGTTCGGCGTCGAGGTGCCGGTCGTGGCGCACCGGCTGGCCGAGCCGGACAAGGGCTCGGGCATCGCCATGATCTGCACCTTCGGCGACCTCAACGACGTCACCTGGTGGCGGGAGCTGCAGCTGCCCACCCGCGCCGTCATCGGCTGGGACGGCCGGTTCGTCGCCGACCCCCCGGCCGACGTGCCCGCCGACGTCTACGCGGAGCTCGCCGGCAAGACCTCCTTCAGCGCGCAGCAGCGGATCGTCGAGCTGCTGCGGGAGTCCGGCGACCTGGTGGGTGACCCGAAGCCGATCACCCACCCGGTGAAGTTCTTCGAGAAGGGCGAGCGCCCGCTGGAGATCGTCACCACGCGGCAGTGGTACATCCGCAACGGCGGCCGGGACGCCGACCTGCGGGAGGCGCTCATCGCCCGGGGCCGGGAGATCCAGTGGGTGCCCGAGCACATGCGGCACCGCTACGAGAACTGGGTCGACGGGCTCAACGGCGACTGGCTGATCAGCCGGCAGCGGTTCTTCGGCGTCCCGTTCCCGGTCTGGTACCGCCTGGACGACGAGGGCGAGCCCGTGTACGACGACCCGATCCTGGCGCCGGAGTCGGCACTGCCGGTCGACCCCTCCTCCGACGTCCCGGCGGGCTACACCGAGGACCAGCGCGGCGTGCCGGGCGGCTTCATGGCCGACCCCGACGTGATGGACACCTGGGCCACCTCGTCGCTGTCGCCGCAGGTCGCCTCGGGCTGGGAGACCGACCCGGAGCTGTTCGCGCACGTCTTCCCGATGGACCAGCGGCCGCAGGCACACGACATCATCCGCACCTGGCTGTTCTCCACCGTCGTCCGCTCGCACTACGAGCACGGCACGGTGCCCTGGACGCACGCCACGATCTCCGGCTTCGTCGTCGACCCCGACCGCAAGAAGATGTCGAAGTCGAAGGGGAACGCCACCACCCCCATCGACGTGCTGGAGCGCTACGGCACCGACGCCGTGCGCTGGCGCGCCGCCGGCGCCCGGCCGGGGGCGGACTCGCCCTTCGACGAGGCGCAGATGAAGGTCGGCCGCCGGCTGGCCATGAAGATCCTCAACGTCGGCAAGTTCGTGCTGGGGCTGGGTGCCACGACGGCGCTGACCGCCGACCAGGTGACCGAGCCGATCGACCGCGGGCTGCTGGCCGCGCTGGCGGTGGTCGTCGAGGAGGCCACCGCGGCGATGGAGGCCTACAACTACAGCCGGGCGCTGGAGGTCACCGAGGCGTTCTTCTGGTCCTTCTGCGACGACTACGTGGAGCTGGTGAAGTCCCGCGCCTACGGCACCGGGGACGCCGCGGTGTCCGCGCAGGCGACGCTGGCGGTCGCGCTGTCGGTGCAGCTGCGGCTGTTCGCACCGGTGCTCCCCTTCGTCACCGAGGAGGTCTGGTCCTGGTGGCAGACCGGCTCGGTGCACCGCGCGCTGTGGCCGGCCGCCCCGGAGCTGCCCACCGGCGGGGACCCGGCCGTGGTGACGGCGGCGGCGGAGGTCCTGTCGGCCGTCCGCAAGGCGAAGTCCGACGCGAAGGCCTCCATGCGCGCCGACGTCGCGACGACCACGGTCACCGCACCGGCGGCCCGGGTCCCCGCGATCGAGGCGGCCCGCGCGGACCTGGCGGACGCCGGCCGGATCGCGGAGCTGTCGATCGTCGCCGGCGAAGGCCCGCTGCGCGTCGACGTCGTCCTCGCCGAGGCACCGGAGGCCTGACCCGCCGGGGAGCGTCTTGCTCCCATCCGGCCACTTCGAGCACCATCCTGGCCGGGTGGGGAGCAATGCTCCGGGCGCTGTCCACAGGTGCGGGCTGAACGGGCGAAGACGGTCCCCCGAAGCCGCATCGTGTCCGGGTGCATGCCCTCCCCGAGCTCCTCGGCCCCACGCGAACGTCGTCCACCGCCGACCTCGCCGAGCGCGCCAGTCCGCGCAGCGTGGGCCGGTGGCTCGCCGGCGGCCGGCTGGTGCGCCTGCACCCCGGCTGGGTCACCGCCCCGGGATGGGCCGATGACTGGACAGTGCGCGCGCACGCCGTCGTCGGCTACACCGGCGGGGTGCTCAGCCACCGCAGCGCCCTCGCCGTCCACGGGGCGCTGGATCACCGGCCGCTGCGACTGGACGTCACGGTCGGCACCGACCGTCGCATCCGCTCCACCTCGAGGCTGGCTGTCCACCGCTGCCCCCTCCCCCGCTCGCTCATCGTCTCGGGGCTCCCGGCGACGACGTTGGCGCGAGCCCTCGTGGACAGCTGGGCGGGCGCGCACCGCCGGTCCGCTGGGCCTGCCCTGGTTGCGGAGGCGCGCGCGGCGCTGCTCCGATCGGCGCGTGAGCGAGCGGTCAGCACCGCCGCGCTGGGGCTGGAACTGGACCGGCGACCGGAGTTGCCCGGCCGGGCCGGTCTGGTGCAGCTGATCGGTCTGCTCGAGCGCGGCTGCCAGAGCGAGCTGGAGGTCTTCGGCGTGCTGCACGTGCTCTCGGTCCCAGGGCTGCCCGGATGTGTGCAGCAGCACCGGGTGCGACTGCCCGACGGGCGGCGGGTGTTCCTGGATGCTGCCTGGCCGGGCGTGCAGCTGGCCGTCGAGCTGGACGGCGCCGCCTTCCACGGCGGCCGGGAGCAGCGCGAGCGCGACCTCGCTCGGGACGCCGCACTCGCCGCCTGCGGCTGGCTCGTCCTGCGTTTCAGCTACGCCCGGCTCACCAGGGAGCCGGCTGGGTGCCAGGCCGAGATCGCGGCGGTCTACCGGCAGCGGCTGAGCCTCGCTCGCTGACCGGCCACTCGCGGCCTCCTGATGGCCGGATGAGGAGCGCGGCCCCGGGCAACGGGCGACGGCCCGCTCCCCTGCTGGGGAACGGGCCGTCGGCGGAGCTGGTGGTGTCAGGCGCTCTTCTCGCGGGGGGCGCGGCTGGGCTTGCGGGGCACGATCGTCGGGTTCACGTGCTCCAGCACGACGTCCTTGGTGATGACGACGGTGGCGACGTCCTCCCGGCTGGGGATGTCGTACATGACCGACTGGAGGACCTCCTCCATGATCGCCCGGAGCCCACGCGCCCCGGTGCCCCGCAGGATCGCCTGGTCGGCGATCGCCTCCAGCGCGTCGTCGGTGAACTCCAGCTCCACGCCGTCGAGCTCGAACAGCCGACGGTACTGGCGCACCAGGGCGTTCTTCGGCTCGGTGAGGATGTTGATCAGGGCCTCACGGTCCAGCTTCTGCACGCTGGTGATCACCGGGAGGCGGCCGATGAACTCGGGGATCATCCCGAACTTCATCAGGTCCTCCGGCATGACCTGCGCGAAGGCGTTGGCCTCCTCGATCTCGGCCTTGCCGCGGACCTCGGCGCCGAAACCGATCCCCTGCTTGCCGGTGCGGGCCTCGATGACCTGGTCCAGTCCGGCGAAGGCGCCACCCACGATGAACAGCACGTTGGTGGTGTCGATCTGGATGAACTCCTGGTGCGGGTGCTTGCGCCCACCCTGCGGCGGCACCGACGCCGTCGTCCCCTCGAGGATCTTCAGCAGCGCCTGCTGCACACCCTCACCGGAGACGTCGCGGGTGATCGACGGGTTCTCGCTCTTGCGGGCGATCTTGTCGACCTCGTCGATGTAGATGATCCCCGTCTCGGCGCGCTTGACGTCGTAGTCGGCGGCCTGGATCAGCTTCAGCAGGATGTTCTCGACGTCCTCACCCACGTAACCGGCCTCGGTGAGCGCGGTGGCGTCGGCGATCGCGAAGGGGACGTTGAGCATCCGGGCCAGCGTCTGCGCCAGGTGGGTCTTGCCACACCCGGTGGGGCCCATCAGCAGGATGTTGGACTTGGCCAGCTCGACGGAGTCGTCACGGCTGCCCGCGCCGCCGGCCTGCACCCGCTTGTAGTGGTTGTAGACCGCCACGGCCAGCGTGCGCTTGGCCTTGTCCTGGCCGATCACGTACTGCTCGAGGAAGTCGTGGATCTCCTTGGGCTTCGGCAGCTCGTCGAACTTGAGGTCCGACGACTCCGAGAGCTCCTCCTCGATGATCTCGTTGCAGAGGTCGATGCACTCGTCGCAGATGTAGACCCCGGGGCCAGCGATGAGCTTCTTGACCTGCTTCTGGCTCTTCCCGCAGAACGAGCACTTCAGCAGGTCGCCACTCTCACCGATACGTGCCACCTGGCTGACCTCCACCTCGAGTGGGACGGCACGGTGGCCGACCCGGTACGCGTTGTCTTGCCCTGTCGACGCCCCATGTGGTAGGCGCCTGCGGATGTCCCTGCGGTGCGGACCGAACGGTGCGGACCGGGGATCGGGCGTTCATCGAACCTACCCGGCCGGTGTGACGTTCCGGGGCAGGAACGCACCCGGGTCGTCCGCTTCGCCACACCCGCCCCGGCTCCCCCGCGACGCCGCCGGCGGTCGGGCCGGTGACCTCACGGGATGGGTGAACGGTACGGGCCGGAGACGCGACACGCGCGGCCCCGGCCCGTACCCATCGGGATCGATCAAGCCGGCAGCGCGTTGAGCTTCCGGCTGGCGATGACCTGGTCCACGATCCCGTACTCCTTGGCCTGCTCGGCCGTGAGGATCTTGTCCCGGTCGATGTCCTTGCGGACCTGCTCCTGGGTCTGGCCGGTGTGCCGGGCCAGGATCTGCTCCATCTGGGTGCGCACCCGCTCGATCTCGGCGGCGTGGATCTCCAGGTCGGTGACCTGACCCCCGGCCTCGCCGGAGGGCTGGTGGATCAGGACCCGGGAGTAGGGCAGCGCCAGGCGCTTGCCCGGCGTCCCGGCCGCCAGCAGGACGGCGGCAGCCGAGGCGGCCTGGCCCATGCACACGGTCTGGATGTCGGGCCGGACGAACATCATCGTGTCGTAGATCGCCGTGAGCGCGGTGAACGAGCCACCGGGCGAGTTGATGTACATGGTGATGTCGCGGTCGGGGTCGTTGGACTCCAGCGTGATCAGCTGGGCCATGACGTCGTTCGCCGACGCGTCGTCGACCTGCACCCCGAGGAAGATGATGCGCTCCTCGAAGAGCTTGTTGTACGGGTTGCTCTCCTTCATGCCGTAGCTCGTGCGCTCCACGAAGGAGGGCAGGATGTACCGGCTCGAAGGCATCTGGAAGTCGCTCATGTCAGTCCTCCGACCGTTCAGTTCTCGGTGACCGGGTTGTCGGTCTGCGTGGTGCTGGAGGCCCGGGTCACCACGTGGTCGACGAAGCCGTACTCGAGGGCCTCCTGCGCGGTGAACCAGCGGTCGCGGTCGGAGTCCTTCTCGATCTGCTCCACCGTCTGCCCGGTGAACTGCGCCTGCAGCTCGTTGAGCTGCTTCTTCGTGTTGCGGAACAGCTCTGCCTGGATGGCGATGTCCGACGCGGTGCCGCCGACGCCGGCCGAGGGCTGGTGCATCAGGATCCGCGTGTGCGGCAGCGAGTACCGCTTGCCCTTGGTGCCCGCGGTGAGCAGGAACTGGCCCATCGAGGCGGCCAGACCCATGGCGTAGGTGGCGACGTCGCAGTCGATGAACTGCATCGTGTCGAAGATCGCCATGCCCGCGGTCACCGAGCCGCCGGGCGAGTTGATGTACAGGTGGATGTCGCGGTTGGGGTCCTCGGCGGACAGCAGCAGCATCTGCGCGGCGAGCTGGTTGGCGATCACGTCGTCGACCTGGGTGCCCAGGAAGATGATCCGCTCGCGCAGCAGGCGCTCGTAGACCGAGTCGTTGAGGTTCATCCCCCCGGCGGCCGCACGCAGCAGCGGCGCGCTCGCCAGGTTCGGGTCAGTGGTGCTCACGGGTGCGGTGACCTCCGTAGGACTGCGGTGCAGTCGGTCTCGTGGAACGGGTGGGTCGGTGGTCTCGGTGCGGTCGCGGCCCCCGCCGACAGGTGTCGGCCGGTGGTCCCGCGGTGACCGCCTCGGTGTCACGTCGACCCTAACGCGCACCCCCGACGCCTTCCTCCCGGTCCGGGCCGGTGTTCGCCGTGGGCGCAGCACGAGCCCCGCCGATCGGCAGCCCCCGGGAACGACAGCGCCGCCCGCACCCGGGGCGGGTGCGGGCGGCGCTGGGCGACGGGGCGAGGTCAGGCCTTGGCGGCAGCCTCGTCGTCGGTGGTGTCGGCCTCAGTGGTGTCGGCCTCGGTGGTGTCGACGTCGGCCTCAGCGGCGTCGTCGTCCCCGTCGGCGGTGACCGTCTTGGGGCGGAGCGCCTCGAGGTCGACCACGTTGCCCGACGCGTCGGTGATGGTGGTCTGCTCGAGCAGCTGGGCCAGCGCCTTGGTGCGGCGGACGTCGGCGACGAAGTCGGCGATGTTGTTGCCCTGCTGCAGCTGCTGGGCGTACTGCTCCGGGCTCATCCGGTTGCGCTGCGCCTGGGCCATGATCTGCGCCGACAGGTCCTCGTTGTCGACGGTGACCTCGCGGGCGTCGGCGATCGAGTCGAGGAGGAACTGGGTCTTTACCGCCTTCTCGACGTTCTCGCGCATCTCGGCGTCGTAGGCCTCCCGGCCGCCCTCGATGCCGGCGGCGGAGAAGTAGGCGTCCCAGTCCATTCCGGCCTGGAGCAGCTCGCGCTCCATCGACTGTGCCCGGAAGGCCAGCTCCTGCTCGACCAGCTTCTCCGGCACCGGGATCTCGGTGGCCTCGATCAGGTGCTCGACCAGCTTGTCGCGGGCCTGGGCGCCCTGCTGCAGCACCTTGGTGCGCTTCAGCCGGGTGCGGACGTCGTCCTGCAGCTCGGCCAGGGTGTCGAACTCGCTGGCGATCGAGGCGAACTCGTCGTCGAGCTCCGGGAGCTCCTTGGCCTTGACCGAGCGCACCGTGACGGTGACCTCGGCCTCCCGGCCGGCGTCGGGGCCGTTGAGCAACGGGGTGGTGAAGGTGGCGCTCTCGTCGGCGGACAGCCCGCGGACGGCCTCGTCCAGGCCGTTCATCAGGTTGCCGGAGCCGACCTCGTACGACATGCCGGTGGTGCTGCCGTCCTCGAGCACCTCGCCGTCGAGCTTCGCGTCCAGGTCGATGGAGACGTAGTCGCCGTCCTCGGCGGCCCGCTCGACACCGGTGAGGGTGGCGAACCGCTCGCGCATGACGGAGATCTGCTGCTCGATCTCCTCGTCGGTGACCTCGACGTCGTCGACGGTGACCGAGAGGGAGTCCAGGGCGGGCAGCTCCAGGCTGGGGGCGACGTCGACCTCGGCGGTGAACGCCAGCAGCTCGCCGTCCTCGAGGCGGGTCACCTCGACCTCGGGCTGGGTGATGACGCGGACCTGGTTCTCCCGGATCGCCTCGGAGTAGACCTCCGGGACGGCGTGCTGGACGACCTGCTCGAGCACGACGGGGCGGCCGACCCGCTGGTCGATCACGCGGTTGGGCACCTTGCCGGGGCGGAACCCCGGGATGCGGACCTGGTTGCGCAACTCCTTGTAGACCTCGCCGAAGGCGTGGTCGAGGTCGCTCCACGGCACCTCGATCGCGAGCCGGACCCGGGTCGGGCCCAGGTTCTCGATGGTGCTCTTCACAGCGCAGCGCTCCTCGTGATGGGGACAGACTCGTGGGGTGCGACGCCTCGGACGGCGCCGCAACTCCCCCACGAGTCTAAGGACGTGGGATCCGTGTCGGGGTGGCGGGATTTGAACCCACGGCCCCCCGCTCCCAAAGCGGGTGCGCTACCAAGCTGCGCCACACCCCGTGGCGGCCTGAGTGTAGGCACCCCGGCCACCCGGTACCCTGTGCGGGCACCGTCAGGTGCACTGCGGGTGTAGCTCAATGGCAGAGCCCCAGCCTTCCAAGCTGGCCATGCCGGTTCGATCCCGGTCACCCGCTCCACGTACGAGCACAGCCCGACCCGGCTGCCAGGACCCCTGGAACAGCGACGGCGCACCGGGCAGTGGGCACCGTCACGGCCAGTGCCCCCGTCGTTCACGTCCGCGACCACCGTTCTCGTTCGCCGATACCGAGAACGGCCGCAGGAAACGGATCACCCGACCGTGACCATTTCTGAGCGGCGGCCACCCGGATTCCGCAGGCACACCACCCGGAACAACACATTCGCCTCCGGCGTCATCAGGGATGCAGCGAGTGCACCGTCGTGACTGCGGCGGTGCCCGTGCTCCTACCGCGAGAGGAGGGATGGATGACCTCGACACTGCGCGACTTCCGACCCCACGCGGGGGTCGGGTCGCGAATGACCTGGCCGCGCCGGACGGATCTGGACGACCATGTCACTTCCGCGCCACCGTCTCCCCGCCGTTCCTACTTCTCGACCGCGCGGATCGGCTGGAACGGTGTCAAGACGGCCGTTCTGCTGGCTGCCCTCGGTGGGCTGTTCGTCCTGCTCGGCTCGCTGTTCGGCACGGTCGGCGCGACGATCGGGCTGGTCGTCGGCTTGGCCGCGGTCGGCGGTTCCTACTGGTTCTCCGATCGGCTGGCGCTCATGGCCGCTGGTGCGGTTCCCGTCAGTGACCACGAGCTGCCGGTCTACCACCGCGTCGTGCAGGAGCTCGCCGCGGAGGCAGGGCTGCCGATGCCCAGGCTGTACGTGACGCCGGACCGTCAACCCAACGCGTTCGCGACCGGTCGCGATCCGCGGCATGCGGCGGTGGCGGTGACGCGAGGTCTGCTGGATCTGTTGAGCCCGCGGGAGCTCAGGGCGGTGCTGGCGCACGAACTGGCGCATGTCGGGAACCGCGACATCCTGCTGACGTCAGTGGCGGCGGCCTTGGCGACCGGGATCAGTTTTCTGGCGAACGTGATCGGCTGGCTGCCGTTCTTCGGATCCTCCGACGATGAGGAGGATCCCGGGCCGCTGGCCACTCTGGTGACCGTTCTGGTGGCGCCGATCGCGGCTGCGCTGCTGCAGCTCGCGCTGTCGCGTAGCCGGGAGTACCAGGCCGACCGCACCGGTGCGGCACTGCTGGGCGACGGGCAGGCGCTGGCAAGCGCCCTGGCCAGGATCGACCGTGCGGCCCGGTACCTGCCGATGCCGGTTGAGCCCTCCCAGGCCTCGAAGTACCTCGTGAACCCGCTGCGCGGTGACCGGCGGTCGCTGTCGGTGCTGTTCATGACCCATCCGCCGGTCGGGGACCGCATCGCGCGACTGGTCGGCCACCAGGTCGAGTGAGCCGCCCGGGTCGACGATCGTCGAGCGGGATCAGCACGGTCAGGCGCCACGCGGACCGTGCCAGTCCCGCTCGACAGGCCTCTCCATCTCCACAGCCGGACGGGCAGCTGCCGTGGACAGGCCCGTCACCAGGGTCGCCAGCGCACTGGTCCGGCTCCTGGCGACGAAGACGAGCGCCCGCAGCGCCGGTCAGGTGACACGACCCCCAACTGCCCCGTCCGGCGCCGCCTCCGAGGCCGTCCCGGGTGCGCCGTCGACGGGTGCGATCGGCATGGTGACCATCCCCGTTCCGGCCGACGAGGCCGTGTACGCCGGCACGGGTGGCCCGCGGTGGCTGCGCCGGGCGAGTCCGGCCGGTCGACCGGTGACCGGGCTGAGACCTGCCGTCCCGTCATCCGGAAGGGGCGCGGAGCCGTCTCTACGCCCGGAGGCGGGTGCAGCGTCCGCGTCCTGACACCCCCGGAGCCGTGCGGCCGTCACCGTGCATCCCGCAGCGGTGCGATGCAGCAGCCGTCGCAGTGGTGCCGCCCGGAGACACCCCCGACCGCCTGCAGGTCGAGGACGTCGTCGGGATCGGGGTGGCCGAGGGCGTGGGGGCACAGCCGGACGTGGTAGCCCCGGTCGGCTCGCCAGACCCGGGGCCACTCGCGCATGTGGTGCTCACTGGCCACCCCCGCGCCACGCTCCGACTCCCGCTCGGGTGCCGGCCGGCCGCCGCCGGGGCGGGACCGTCGCGGCGCGGGCGTCCGACCCGCCCGGCCCGCATCGTCCCGGTCGGGACCGGGAACGGAGACGCGGCGGCCGGCCATCGACATGCCGTCGATCGTTCCGCCGCGTGCTCGCACTGCGGTGAGCAGCAGCTGTGCGGGAACTGAGGAACGCGAGGGACGGCGTCGTCGCGGGACAGCCGGCCGGGCGGACCACTCAGCCCGCCGGGGTGGGCGTGCGCGGCAGACCGAACAGCTCGAACAGCCGCGGGCCCAGGAACGCCGTCGTCCGGGCGACCCGGCCGTCGCGGAACTCCAGGGCGTGCACCGCCCACGGCTCGAACGACCCACCCGGCCCGCTGGGCCGCCACTGGGCGAACCCCGGGTTGCCGTTCATCTCCAGCGGCAGCACGTACGAGCCGCGACACCCGTGGCCGGGGCCGAGGTACCAGGTGGCGATGTCGGCGGAGCCGCGCAGCCACATCGCGTACGGGGGCATGTCCATCACCGCATCCTCGTGCAGCAGCGCCACCAGGGCCTCGACGTCGTAGCGCGCGAACGCGTCGAGGTAGCGGGCCAGCAGCTCGGTGTGCTCCGCGGCCACGGCCGGGGCCGGTGGCTGCTCGGCGGACCGGTGGGCGGCCAGCGTGGCCCGTGCCCGCTGCAGCGCGCTGTTGGCGGCCGCGACCGACGTCTCCAGCAGCCCGGCGACCTCGTCGGCCTTCCACCGCAGCACGTCGCGCAGGATCAGCACCGCCCGCTGCCGCGGCGGCAGGTGCTGCAGCGCGGCGATGAACGCCAGCTTCACCGACTCGCGCTGGACGGCGAGCTCGGCGGGGTCAGCACCGGTCGGCAGCACCTGGCGGTCCAGGGCCGGCTGGATCCACGCGCCGTCGGGCAGCACCCCGGCCAGCGACTCCACCACCGGCGGGCTCGGCTCACCCCCGGACAGGTCGACCGGCAGCGCCCGCCGCTTGCGCCCCTCGAGGGCGTCCAGGCACACGTTGGTGGCGATCCGGTAGAGCCAGGAGCGCAGCGCCCCGGCCCCCTGCAGGCCGTCCAGGGAGCGCCAGGCGCGCACCATCGTCTCCTGCACCGCGTCCTCGGCGTCGAAGGACGAGCCCAGCATCCGGTAGCAGTACCCGGTCAGCTCCCGCCGGTGCTCGGCCAGCCGCGGCTCCAGTTCAGCCGCCTGCGCCGTGCCGGTCTGCTCGGCCACCACACCGGTCATCGCACCGCTCCTGCCCTCGCCGGACGCTCGCGGTGGATCCTGCCGGGAAGCACCGACAGAACCAAGGGGCCGGCTACTGGTAGGTGATGAGCTCCGGCGTCGGGTCCACCTGCTCGATCGTCTCCCGCGGCGTGAGCATGGGGACGTCCTCGTCGATGAAGTTCTTCCAGCCCCACGCGAGCTCCGGCTGGTCGGCCTGCCGGTGCAGCACCCGCCAGGTGTCCTGCTTCGCCGGCTGCGACCCCTGGCCGTCGACGTGCACCATGATCGCCAGCTCGTCGCGGGAGAGGTCCAGCCGGTCCCGGTCGGGGATCATCCGCACCTGGAACTGGTGCAGCACCAGCAGCTTCTGCGGCAGCGCCTTCTCCCGGGTGAGGTCGGCCAGCCAGGTGACCACCCGGTTGACCTCGTCGATGCCGACCTGCCCGATCTGGACCAGGTGCACCCCGTTGGGCCCCAGCCGCCACTCCGGGTCCAGCGCCAGGCCGACGTGGGGCAGCTCCAGCAGCGGCTGGTACATCTGCGCCTGGGTGAGGAAGTCCGTGCGGCCGGGCTGCAGGTCCAGCACCACGTAGAGCCCGGCCTCGCCCGCGCCCTCCACCCAGGGGCGCAGCGTCTCGATGTCCTGCTCGGCGGAGTAGTCGCCGTCCGCCCCGGCGCTCGCCGAGGCGACGGTCGCGATGATCTCGAAGGTCGGGACGACGGTGGTGTCGACCAGCGGCTCGTACTCCGCGGCCAGGTCCTTGGCGCGCTGGATCGCCCCGGGCAGGTCCTGCTCGCCCAGGAGCCCCAGCGCCCCGCTGCCCGGGATGCCGTACAGCGCGACCATCAGCCGGCCGGGGAACAGCACCTGCCCGCCCCCCGGCAGCTGGGTGCCGCTGGCCGCGGTGTCCAGCTTCCACTCCAGCCCCGGCTCCCCGCCCAGGTCGGCGCCCAGCACGACGACGGTCGGCTCGGCGGCCAGCCGGTCGACCAGCTCGGCCGACGCGCGCGGGTCGGTGCCCCCGATCACCTGGACCTCGGCACCGGCCGCCCGCGCCGTGGCGACCCCGGCGAGGGAGTCCGGGCTCCCGCTGGTGACCACCAGGGTGTCCGCCAGTGGCTCGCCGCGGTCGAACTCCGGCAGCGGGTCGGGCAGCTCGGTCTCCTCAGCCGCCGACGACGAGGCCGCCGACGACGACGCCGCCGACGACGAGGGGGCGGCAGACCCGTCCGCCTGCTCGTCCGTCGCCGGCTCCTCGGCTGCCGGCTCCTCGGGCGCCGGCGACTCCGGAGCGGGCTCGAGCGCGGCGACCGACTCCGGGTCCAGCGCGGCAACGGCGGCGACCCGGCCGTCGGCGGCGACCGGCTCGGCGGTGGCCAGGTCCAGCCCCGTCACCGTGCCGACGGCGTCCGGGTCGGTGGGCACGGCGCGCACGTCGACGCCCTCCACCGAGGCCTCGCCGACCGCGAGCACCATCTCGGCGCCGAGCCGGTCCAGCTCCGGGGACAGGACGTCGTCGGCACCCGCCCCGTCGTCGAGCAGGAGTGGCACGCCCAGGCCGACCGCGGCCGAGGCGCCGAGCAGCTGCGCGGCCGCGTCGTCCGCCTCGGCGAGGACGACGACCGGCGAACTGCGGAACAGCGCCCGGCTGGTCGAGACGGCGGAGGCGACCGGGTCGGCGTCGGTGACCAGGGTGCGCGGCGCGTCGGGCGCTGCCGTCACTGCCGCCGCGACGTCGTCCGAGCCCTCGGCGCTGGGGTCGTCGGAGGTGTCTCCCCCGGTGCACCCGGCCAGCAGGGCCAGGACGAGAGCGGCGGACGGGACAGCGGCGGCGGGGCGCATGGCCTTCTTCCTGTGGCCGCGGCACCGGGGAACCGGGGTCCCCGGCTGCGGGCGGGCACGAATGCGGTCGACAGCGCCCCGAGCCTAGAGCGCTCCGCGCGGGCCCCACAGGGGAACGGTGCTGGACTGCGGATCCGGCGGCCGGGATCATCGCCGCCGAGATGGACGCGGACAGGTCGGGACAACCCGAAGGCACGGCGGCCAGCCAGCGGGCTCGGCGCGGGCCCGCCGGACGAACAGGCTGGTCGGCATGACCACCGACACCGCCGTCCTCCCGGCCGGACGGCCCGACGGGCTCCTCCGCGGCAGCTGGTGGCGGCAGCTGGGCGTCGACACCGGTTACGTGCTGCTGGCCTTCCCGCTGTCGCTGCTCGCGTTCGTGCTGGTGGTCACCGGGCTCACGGTCGGCGTCGGCCTGCTGGTGATCTGGGTGGGGGTGCCGCTGCTGGTCGGCACCGTGTACACCGCCCGCGGTTTCGCCGCCCTGGAGCGCAGCCGGCTGCCCGGGGTGCTGGGGCGGGCGGTGCCGACACCGGGCTACCGCACCGCTGATCCGCGCGCGTCGCTCCCCCGCCGGCTGGTCACGCCGCTGACGGACCCGCAGTCCTGGCTGGACGTGCTGCACGCGCTGGTGCACATGACCGTCGCGATCCCCGCGTTCGTCGTCGCGGTGGTCTGGTGGGCGATCACGCTGGCCGGGCTGACCTCGGTGGCCTGGGACTGGTCGATCCCCTACGGCGGGGCGGACGAGCCGGAGAACCACACGCTGCCCGAGATCCTCGGGATGGCCGACACCGGCACGAACCGGGTGCTGCTCTACACCGCGGTCGGCGTGCTCTTCGCGCTCACCCTGCCGGCCGTCGTCCGCGGGTGCGCCCTCGCCCAGGCGCAGCTCGGCCGTGGCCTACTGACCTGGCGGGGTGAGGCCCAGGCGGAGATCGGCCGGCTGAGCGAGGGCAGGGACGCCGCGGTCGCCGCCGAGGCGGTGGCGCTCCGCCGGCTGGAACGGGACATCCACGACGGGCCGCAGCAGCGGCTGGTCCGGCTGAGCATGGACCTGCACCGGGCAGAGCGGATGCTCGACCGGGACCCCGCAGGTGCCCGGACCACCCTGCGGGAGGCCGCCGAGCAGACCCGGGAGACGCTCGAGGAGCTCCGCGCGCTGTCCCGCGGCATCGCCCCACCGGTGCTCGCCGACCGCGGGCTGGCCGCAGCGCTCGCCGCCGTCGCCGCCCGCTCCCCGGTGCCGGTCGAGCTCGCCGTCGACCTCGCGCCCGGGCAGCGGCTCGCCCCGGCGGTCGAGAACTCCGCCTACTTCCTCGTCAGCGAGGCGCTGGCCAACGCCGCCAAGCACAGCGGGGCCACCGTCGTCCGGGTGACCGTGGTCTGCGAGTCCGGCCGGCTGCGGGTCGTCGTCGAGGACGACGGCCGCGGCGGGGCCGTGCTCGCCCCCGGTCACGGGCTGGCCGGGCTCGCCGACCGGCTGCGCGCCGTGGACGGCGGGCTCGTGGTCGACAGCCCCCGCGGCGGACCCACCAGGCTGATCGGAGACCTCCCGTGTCCGTGACCACCCCCCGCCGCGTCGTCCTCGCCGAGGACTCGGTGCTGCTCCGCGAAGGCCTGGTCCGGCTGCTCGAGGAGGCCGGCGCCGAGGTCGTCGCCGCCGTCGCCGACGGGCCCGGCCTGGTCCGCGCCGTCGTCGAGCACCGGCCCGACGTCGCCGTCGTCGACGTCCGGATGCCCCCGACGCACACCGACGAGGGGCTGCGCGCCGCGGTCGAGGCGCGCCGGGTCGTCCCGTCGACGGCGGTGCTGGTGCTCAGCCAGTACGTCGAGGTCGCCTACGCCGACGAGCTGCTGGCCGACGGCGCCGGCGGGGTGGGCTACCTGCTCAAGGACCGGGTCGCCCAGGTCGAGCAGTTCCTCACCGCGCTGGACGACGTCGTCTCCGGCGGCACCGTCCTGGACCCGCAGGTCGTCTCCCAGCTGTTCGCCCGCCGCCGGCGGGACGACCCGGTGCAGTCGCTGTCCCCGCGGGAGCGGGAGGTGCTGGGGCTGATCGCCGAGGGGCACTCCAACGGCGCGATCGCCCGCCGGCTGGTCGTCACCCAGGGCGCGGTGGAGAAGCACACCCAGCACATCTTCGCCAAGCTCGGTCTGGCGCAGGACGAGGACCAGCACCGCCGGGTGATGGCGACGCTGGCCTACCTGCGCAGCTGAGCCGTCCGGGACCGCAGCGCCTCAGCCGGCGGTGCGGACGGTGACCGAACCGGCGCTGCTGCGGGCCTCCACCACCCGCGGTGAGTCCGGGTCCTGCGGCACGTCGACCGTGATGGCGCCGGCGGAGGTGTCCGCGCGGACGTCGTAGCGGGTCCCGTCGTCGGGCAGCTCGACGGTCACCGCGCCCGCGCTGGAGGTGGCGCTCAGCCGCTCGACGGGGGCGACGGCGGAGACGGTGACCTGCCCGGCGGAGCTCTCGGCCGTCACCTCCTCGGCGGTGACCCCGGTGGCCGAGATCCGGCCCGCGCCGGCGCTCAGGTGCAGCCGTCCGGTCACGTCCGAGACGGCGACCTCGCCAGCGCTGGTGCTCAGGTCGAGATCGCCGGTGGTCCCCCGGGCCCGCACCGCGCCCGCCCCGGCGGACACCCGCACCTCGACGCCCGCGGGCACCCGGAGGGTCAGGTCGGAGGCGGAGGTCCAGAACAGCTGGAGGTCGGGGCAGTCGGTGGAGACGGTCAGCCGGCCGTCGACGACCTCGGCCGTGTGCCGCGGGCGGCCGAACGTCCACCGGTCGGCCCGGGCGACCTCGACGGCATCGCCACCGGCATCGGCCGGCAGCACCGTGACGTCCCCGGCGCAGTCCTGGTCCACCTCGACCGACGTCACGCCGGGGTGGCTCTCCCGCCCCGCCGCGCTGCTCCGGGCCACGGAGGCAGCGACCAGGCCACTGGCGACGAGCACGACCAGCAGCGCGCTGGAGACGACGAGCACCCGGCTCGGTCCGGTCCTGGACATGGTCCTCCCTTCGGCGGCGACCGGCGGCGAGATCCCCGGCCCGGGGCAGGTTCCCGTCCCGCCCGGCCGTGCGGCCAGCCTGCTGACCCCCCGCCGGAGGTCGGGCTGGCCCGAACCCGGCTGGCCTGCCAGCGGCACTGACCGGTGGACCGCGGGACGACAGCCTCGATCCAGCGTCGCCGCCGGGGCGCCGCCCCTTCCCGAGAGGCCCACCGTGACCGCTCCCGTGCTCACCCCGCTGCCCGACGCCCCCGCGCGCCCACCGCGCCGCAGCAGGGTCGTCTCGATCGCCGCCTGGAGCGCCGCGCACCGCTGGACGGTGGTGTCGCTGTGGTTGCTGGGCTTGGTGGTCGCCCTCGTCGCCGGCAGCGCCGTCGGCACGCGCACGCTGGAGGGCGCCGAGAGCGGCAGCGGCGAGTCCGGCCGTGCCGACGTCGTCCTGCACCGGGCCGGCTTCCCCGACCCGGCCGTCGAGCAGGTGCTGGTGCGGACCCGCGACGGCGGCCCGCTGGGCGCAGCGGAGCAGGCAGCCGTCGACGATGTCGCCACCCGGCTGGCCGGGCTGGACGAGGTCACGGCCGTCGGGCGGCCGGTCCCCTCGACCGACGGGACGGCGGTGCTGCTGCCGGTGACCCTCGACGTCGGGGACGCCACCGGCGCCGCGGCCGACGACGCCGCGGTCGAGGCGGTGCGCCCGGTGCTCGCCGAGGTCGAGCAGATCGCCGCCGACCACCCGGAGCTGCGCGTGGCCGAGGCCGGCGGCAGCTCGCTGGACGCCGTCGTCGGTGAGCAGCTGGACTCCGACTTCCGTCGGGCCGAGCTGCTGAGCCTGCCGGTCACCCTGCTGGTGCTGCTGGTGGCCTTCGGCGCGCTGTTCGCGGCGGGGGTGCCGCTGCTGCTCGGGCTCACCGCGGTCGGCGGCGCGCTGGGCCTGGTGTCGCTGGTCTCCCAGCTGACCCCGGTCGACCCCAGCACCGCCAGTGTGGTGCTGCTGATCGGGATGGCCGTCGGGGTGGACTACGCGCTGTTCTACGTCCGCCGCGCCCGGGAGGAACGCCGGCACGGGGCGGGGACGGCGGCCGCCGTGGAGCTCGCGGCGGCCACCTCCGGCCGGGCGGTGCTCACCTCCGGCATCGCCGTGGCGGTGGCGATGGCCGGCATGTACCTGGCCGGCAGCCCGGTGTTCAGCTCCTTCGCCACCGGCACGATCCTGGTGGTCACCGTCTCCGTGCTGGGTTCGCTCACCGTGCTGCCGGCGGTGCTCGCGCTGCTGGGCCGCGGCATCGAGCGCCCCCGGGTGCCGCTGCTGGGCCGGGTGGTCGGGCGCACCGACGACAGCCGGGTCTGGTCGGCCGTCGTCCGCCGGGTGCTGGCCCGCCCGGCGCTGTCCCTGGCCGCCGGGGTCGCCGTCCTGCTCGCGATGGCCGTCCCGGCCCTGGGCATGCACACCTCGATGCCGGGCATCGACTCGCTGTCCCGCGACAGCGCCGTCGTGCGCGCCTGGGACGACATCGCCGCCGCCTACCCGCAGGAGGGCAGCACCGACACGGTGGTGGTCTGGCGGCCCGACGGCGGCCGGCTGGACGTCCCCGCCGTCCGCGCCGCGGCTGCCGAACTGGCCGGCCGGCTGCCCGGCCAGCAGGACGCGCAGGTGGAGGTCAACCCGGCCGGGACGGTGGCCCGCTTCGCCGTCGTCCGCTCCGAGGAGCCGGGCAGCGACGCCGCGTCCGCGGCCCTGACCGAGCTGCGGGAGGAGCTGCTGCCGGCCACCGTGGGCGCGCTGCCGGGCGTGACGACGGCGGTCACCGGCGACACCGCCGGCAGCGTCGACTTCGGCAGCACGATGGCGCAGCGGCTCCCGCTGGTGATCGGCTTCGTGCTCGCGCTGACCGTCGTCGTCCTCACGGTGGCGTTCCGGTCGCTGGCCGTGGCGCTGGTGGCCGCGGTGCTCACCCTGCTGTCGGTGGCCGCGGCCTACGGCGTGCTGGTGCTGGTCTTCCAGTCCGGCTGGGCCGAGGGGCTGCTCGGCTTCACCTCCACCGGGACGATCGTCTCCTGGATCCCGCTGTTCCTGTTCGTGGTGCTGTTCGGGTTGTCGATGGACTACCACGTCTTCGTCGTCTCCCGGATCAGGGAGAAGGCGGCGGCCGGGGTGCCGCTGCGGCTGGCGGTGGCCTCCGGGCTGTCCCGCTCGGCCGGGGTGGTCACCAGCGCGGCGGTGGTGATGGTGGCGGTGTTCGCGATCTTCGCCTCGCTGTCGATGCTGGAGTTCAAGCAGCTGGGCATCGGGCTCGCCGTCGCCGTCCTGGTCGACGCGACGCTGGTGCGCGGGGTGCTGCTGCCGGCCGCGATCGGCGTGCTCGGCGAGCGGACCTGGTGGGTGCCCCGCTGGCTGCACTGGCTGCCGGCACCCCGGCACTGACCGGCCGGCGGAACCGGGCGGCGGAACCGGGCGGCGGAACTGGTTGGCGGATCGTCACCGGCGCCCGGTAGACAGCTCCCGTGACCGATCTGGCCGACCAGCTCCGCCCCATCACCGCCGACGAGTGGCCGGGTTTCGCCCGGTCCATGCGCACCACGTTCGCCGAGGAGCACAGCGGGCCGTACCTGGACGAGCCCTCGCCCGTCGCCGAGCTGGACCGGTCGCTGGCGCTGTTCGACGGCGACCGGGTCGCCGCCACCTCGGGCATCTACAGCCTCGAGATGACCGTTCCCGGCGGTGCGGCGGTGCCGACGGCGGGCATCACCTGGATCACCGTCTCCCCCACGCACCGCCGCCGCGGCGTGCTGAACGCGATCATGCGTCGGCAGCTCGACGAGGTGCACGCCGCCGGCCGCGAGCCGGTCGCCGCGCTGTGGGCCGCCGAGGCGCCGATCTACGGCCGGTTCGGCTACGCGCCGGCCACCTGGCGGGGCGGGTGGTCCGGCGCCTCCGAGCGCCTCCGGCTGCGGCCGGACGTCGACTGCGGCACCGGCACGATCCGCCTGGTCGACGAGGCGGAGTTCCGCGCCGCCGCCGTCCCGCTGCACGACGCGCTGCGCCGGTGGGTGCCCGGCAGCATGGCCCGCGACGACCGCTGGTGGGACCGCCGGCTGGTCGAGCGCCCCGAGGACACCAAGGGCGGCCCGCCGCGCCAGCACGTGCTGCACGTCGAGGGTGACGGTGCCGTCACCGGCTACGCGCTGTACCGGGTGCGGGCGGCCTGGAGCGCGGCCGGGGAGCCGGAGGGCACGCTCACCGTCGTCGAGGTCCGGGCCAGCACCCCGAGCGCCTACGCCGCGCTGTGGCGGTACCTGCTCTCGCTCGACCTGGTGCGCACCGTGGAGGCGCCCGACGCCTCCGCCGACGACCCACTGCGCCACCTGCTGGTCGACCCGCGCGCCTGGCACGCCCGCCCGGTCGACGCGCTGTGGGTACGGCTGGTCGACGTCGGCGCGGCGCTGTCGGCCCGCCGCTACCCGGCGCGGATCGACCTGGTGCTGGAGGTGCGCGATCCGTTCTGCGACTGGAACGACGGGCGCTGGCACCTGTGGGGCCACCCGGCCGGAGCATTCTGCGACCGCACCGACCGCGACCCGGACCTGGTGATCGACATCGAGGCGCTCTCCGCGGCCTACCTCGGCGGGGTCTCGCTGGCCACGCTGCAGGGCGCCGGCCGGGTGACCGAGGTCAGCCCCGGGGCGGTCGTCGCCGCCTCGACGGCGTTCGGCTGGCCGACCGCGCCCTGGTGCCCCGACCACTTCTAGCAGGACCACCTCTCCCCCCACGCCTCGCAGGCTCGGCGCGGGCCCCTGAGAGGTGGCCGTTCCATCACTTCACCTTGGTCGGGTGCCGTCCCACTCGTCGAGAGGGGCGCAGTGCCAGCGCCAGGAGGTGACCGGCGACCGGCCGGGCAGCTCACCCCGGCCGGTGGCCCACAGCAACGCCGCCCAGGGGTCGGCGTCCTCGGGTGCCCACGGGAACAGCCCGGCCCGGGTGGCGGCGGCCAGCGCCGGCGGCGGCGCCCAGTCCAGCTCCTGGTCCAGGGCGACGTCGCCGGCGTGCAGCAGCAGCTCGGCGCAGCCCATCCCGGCAAAGCCGGAGGCGTCGGCCAGGCCCCAGTCGTGCCAGCCCCGCTCGTCCGGGCCAGCGGCGTCCACCACCCGGGCCAGCACCTCGGTGGCGGCCCGCAGCTGGACGAGCACGTCGGGCAGCCCGGCGTCCGGCCGGCGCACCAGTCAAAGGACCCCGTCCCCCTCAGCCCTCGCAGGCTCGGGCCGAGCCTCTGGACGGGGCCGTCATGTGCGCGGCGACCCCGACCACGTCGGTGCCCAGGGTCGGCACCGGCGCCGCGCCGTCGGGCACCCGGGCGAACAGTGCCTGGACCGCAGCGCCCGCGGCCCGCAGCTCCTCCCCGGTCACCGGCGCCGGGTCACGGGGTGTGGGTGGGCAGCCCGCCGGCCGGGCGGTGCCGGTCCCGCTCGTAGTCGGCCAGCAGCGCGATCCGGCGGGCGTGCCGCTCCTCGCCGCTGAACGGCTCGCGCAGGAAGGTCAGCACCAGCGCGGTGGCCTCCTCGACGGTGTGCTGCCGACCACCGACGGAGACCACGTTGGCGTCGTTGTGCTGGCGGGCGAGCTTCGCGGTGCTGTCGTTCCACACCAGCGCCGCCCGGACCCCGGGCACCTTGTTCGCCGCGATCTGCTCGCCGTTGCCCGAGCCCCCGATCACCACACCGAGGGCGCCGGGCTCGGTGACGACCCGCTCCCCCACCTCGAAGCAGAACGGCGGGTAGTCGTCCTGCGGGTCGTAGTCGAAGGCCCCGCAGTCGACGGGCTCGAAGCCCTCGTCGGCCAGCACCTGCATCAGGTGGGACTTCAGTTCGAGACCGGCGTGGTCGGTGCCCAGGAAGACGCGCATGCATCGATCTTCGCAGTACTGCTGACAGGCTGGCCGGGTGGCGGTGCTCGGGGTCGACGGATGGCGCGGGAAGTGGGTCGGCGCGCTGCTCGAGGGGCGCACGGTACGGCTGCTGGTGCTGGACGACGCGGCCGCGGTGCTCGCCGTGCCGAGCGTCGAAGTGGCGGCGATCGACATGCCGATCGGCCTCTCCGACGACGGCACCCGGGCGTGCGACGTGCGGGCGCGCGAGCTGTTGGGGCACGCCGGCAGCTCGGTGTTCCCGGCTCCGGTGCGCGCCGTCCTGGCCGCCCGCGACTACGCGGATGCCCGCGAGCTGAGCCGCGCGGCGGCGAACGGCCGGGCGCCGTCGGCCCAGACCTTCATGCTGGCCGCGGCGATCAGGGAGCTCGACGACGTCCTCGGTGACCCACCGACCGACCGGGTGGTCGAGGTGCACCCCGAACTGGCGTTCCGGTGCGGCCTCGGCGGGGTCGTCGACCGCAAGGGCACCGCACGCGGCACGGTGCAGCGCCTGCGCGCCCTGCGTGCGGTGATGGACGTCGAGGAGGCGCTGGCCGACGCGCCGGCCGGCGTCCCGGTGGTCGACGCGCTGGACGCCTGCGCCGCCGCCTGGTCGGCCCGGCGGATCGCCGCCGGCACCGCCGAGTGCGTGGGCGACGGGTCGCGGGACGCACGCGGTCGTCCGATGCGGATCTGCTGGTGACGGGGACGCCCTCCCCCCGGTGCGGGCCGGCATCGGCCATGATCGGGACCGGCGCAGCGGTGGCGACGGAACGGGGGTGGGCGTGGCAGTGGAGCAGGAGGACGTGACCCGGGCCCAGCGCTGGGCGGACACCACGGACACCGCCGTGGTCTGCTTCGACCGCGACCTCCGCTTCGTCTACGCGAACGCCGCGGCGGAGAAGCTGGTCGAGGTGCCGCGGAGCCAGCTGCTGGGACGCACGCCGTGGGCGGTGTTCCCGGCCACCCTCGGCACCGAGCTGGAGCGCGCCTACCGGCACGCCATGTCCACGGGCGAGCGGGTGCTGTTCGAGCAGTACTACCCGCCGCAGGACATGTGGTACCGCCTGGACGTGAGCCCGGTGCCCGACGGGCTCGACGTGGCGTTCGCCGACGTGACCGAGAGCAAGCGGCTCGGCGGTGAGCAGCCGGCCGCCACCTCCGACGAGGCGCAGGCGCTGCTGGACCTGCTCACCGAGACCTCCGCCGCGCTCAGCGCGACCCTAGACGTCGACGAGGCCGTCCACCGGCTGGCCCGGCTGCTGGTCCCCCGGCTGGCCGACTGGTGCATCGTCAGCTCGCGGACCCCCGGCGGGCAGCTGCAGGACCTCGCGGTCGCGCACCGCGACCCGCGGCTGGAGCGGGTCGCCGCGCGCTACGCCCGGCACCGGGTCGCGGCCATCGCGCCGGACGCGCCGGCCCACCAGGCGCTGGCCACCGGGGAGGTCATCACCGTCGGGGACGGCCGCGCCGAGTCGATCGCGGAGCTGGTGGCCCGGCTGGTCACCGCGCCCACCGCCCGCCGGCTGGTCACCGAGCTCGCCCCGGGCTGGGTGGCCTCGGTGCCACTGATGTCCGGTGGCCGGGTGATCGGCCTGCTCAGCCTCTACCGGGACGCCGGCCGGCCGGGCTGGTCACTGCGCGAGCTGAGCGCCGCCGCCGACGTCGCCGCCCGGGCCGGCACCGCGGTGGAGAACGCCCAGCTCTTCACCGAGCAGGCCCAGCTGGCCGAGGGGCTGCAGCGCAGCCTGCTCACCGACCCGCCGGAACCGGAGCACGCCGAGATCGCGGTCCGCTACCTCCCCGCCGTGGAGGCGGCCCAGGTCGGCGGCGACTGGTACGACGCGTTCGTCCAGCCCGGCGGGACGACGATGCTGGTCATCGGTGACGTGGTCGGCCACGACGTGCAGGCCGCCGCCGCGATGGGCCAGCTGCGCAGCCTGCTCCGCGGCATCGCCACCCACAGCGACGGCGGCCCCGCCGAGGTGCTCGCCGGCCTGGACCGGGCGATGGCGGTGCTCCGGTTGCGCGCCCTGGCGACCGCCGCGGTCGCCCGGTTCGAGCAGGACGACGGGGAGCGGGACCGGGGCGTCGTCCGGCTCCGGTGGTCGAACGCCGGGCACCTGCCCCCGCTGGCGATCCACCCCGACGGCTCGGTCGTCGTGCTCGGCGACTGGCGGGCCGACCTGCTGCTCGGCGTCGACGCCCACGCCCCCCGCCGGGAGTCGGTGCTCACGCTGGAAGGCGGCGCGACGGTCTTCTTCTTCACCGACGGGCTGGTCGAGGACCGGCGCACCGACCTCGACGCCGGCGTGGCCCGGCTGCGGGCGGCGTTGACGGAGTTCGCCGCGCTGCCGCTGCCGGAGCTGTGCGACGCCGTCGTCGACCGGCTGGTCGCCGGCCGCCCGGACGACGACGTGGCGCTGGTGGCCGTCCGCCTGACCGGACACTCCCGCGACGCCGCCGTCCCGCACACGGCCCGCTGAGGGACGGCGATGGCGGCGGCCGGGACGGTGGGGTGGCGCGAGGTCGGCGACGGCGTGTTCGTCCGGCGGCACGCCGACCTGGACCTCAACTGCGGGCTGGTGGTCGGGGACGGCGCCTGCCTGGTGATCGACACCCGCTGCCACCTGGGCGAGGGCCGCGCCCTCGCCGAGGCGGTGCGGGCGGTGACCCCGCACCCGTGGACGGTCGTCAACACCCACGACCACTACGACCACTGCTTCGGCAACGCCGCGTTCCGCCCCGCGGCCGTGTGGGGGCACCGGCGCTGCGCCGAGGGGCTGGCGTCCACCGGCGAGGCCCAGCGCGCCTCCGTCGTCGCCGGGCTCCGGGAGGACGGCGATCCGGCGGCCGAACTGGTGGCGATCGCGCCGATCGACGTACCGGACAACCTGGTGGACGACGTTGCCGTGCTCGACGTCGGCGGCCGGCCGGTGACACTGCGGCACCTGGGCCGGGGGCACACCGACGGCGACCTCGTCGTCGCCGTGGCCGACGTGCTGTTCGCCGGTGACCTGGTCGAGGAGGGTGGGCCGCCGGCGATGGAGGACGCCTTCCCGCTGGAGTGGGCGGCCACCCTGGACGCGCTGCTCGGGCTGGTCCGCGGCCCGGTGGTACCCGGGCACGGTGCGGTCGTCGACGCCGGCTTCGTGGTCGGCCAGCGCGACGAGCTGGCCCGGCTGGCCCGCTGGCTCACCGACCCGGCGGGTGACGCGCCCTTCGACCAGGCCACCCGGGACGCCGCCCGCTCCCGGCTCTAGGCGAGCCGGCGGGCCAGCGGCAGCGGCAGCACGCGCAGCAGGCCGGCGATCGGGCGCCACGGCCACTCGGGCACGTAGGCGCGCACCGGCTCCCGCTCGATCGCCGCGGTCAGGGCGGTGACGCCGGTGGCGAGGTCGACGGTGAAGGGGCCGCGGCGGCCGACGTTGATGTCGGTCTCGATGAACCCCGGGTGGATGGTGCTGACCCGGATGCCGCGGGTGCGCCGGTCGCCCAGCAGGTCCGCCCGGATGCCCTCGGCGAGCACGGCGTCGGCGGCCTTGGAGGTGGCGTAGGCCGTCCGGCTGCCACCCATCCCCCGCACCCCGGCGACCGAGGAGATCACCACCAGGTGCCCGGCGCCCTGGGCGCGGAACAGCGCGACGGCCGCCTCGCAGCAGGCGTGCGTGCCGAGCACGTTGGTGACCAGCACCTGCCGGTTGGGCCGGGCGCCGCCGGCGCCGACCGGGACGCCCTTGCCCAGGCCTGCGTTGGCGACGAACCGGTCGATCCCGCCCAGCTCCGCGGCCAGGGCGGGGACAACGGCGGCCACCGCCTCGTGGTCGTCGACGTCCAGCTCCCCGACCACCACCCGGATGCCCGGGTGCTGCGCGGCCAGCTCGTCACGCAGCTCGGTGAGCCGGTCGAGCCGGCGGGCGACCAGCACCAGGTCCCGGCCGCGGGCGGCGAACTCCCGGGCCATGCCCTGGCCGAGGCCCGCACTGGCACCGGTGATGAAGATCCGCTGACGGACGGGGTGCGCCATCGGCCCAGGATGCCGCACCCCGTCGTCCCGGCCCCGTCCAGAGGCTCGCCCCGAGCGTGCGAGGGGTGAGGAGGACGGGGTCCTTCCTCAGCGGGTGCCGCGCAGCTCCAGGGCGTCAGCGGGCACCGAGGACATGTCCGGGCCCGTGGTGCGGGTGCGCTTGAGCTCCCAGAAGTCGGGCAGGTTGGCCAGCAGGACGGCGCCGTCGAAGGCCTTGCCGGCGTCCTCACCGGTGGGCACCTTGCTGATCACCGGTCCGAAGAAGGCGACCCCGTCGATGTGCATGACCGGGGTGCCGACGTCCTCCCCGACCGGGTCCATGCCGGCGTGGTGGCTCTGCTCCAGGGCCTCGTCGTACTCGGAGGACCCGGCCGCCTCGGCCAGCTCGGCCGGCAGACCCACCCGCTCCAGGGCGGGGGCGATCACGTCCTCGATCTCCAGGCCGTCGTGGTGCCGCAGGCTGCCCATCGCCGTGTAGAGGTCGGCCAGCACCCCCTCGCCGTGCTGCTGCGCGGCGGCGACCAGCACCCGCACCGGGCCGATCGCCTTGGCCATCATGTCCCGGTACTCCTCGGGCAGGTCCCGGCCGCGGTTGAGCACCGACAGGGACATGACGTGCCAGTGCAGGTCGATGTCGCGGACCTTGGCCGCCTCCAGCACCCAGCGGCTGGTCAGCCACGCCCAGGGGCACAGCGGGTCGAACCAGAAGTCGACGCGAGCCTTCACGGGGGCGCTCTGCACTGCCTCGGTCATCGGTGGGGGTCCCTCCGGTCGTCTGTCGGCCCCGCCACGTGGCGGGGCCCTCCGCGCGCCAGCAAGTCCGGCCGCGGTCGCCTTGTTCCCACGGGCACCCCGACGCGAACCGTCGGTGCCCCGTGGGAGGCTCCGTGGCGTGGCAGTTCCCAACCTGACTCGTGACGACGCCGCGGCCCGCGCCGCGCTGCTGTCGGTCTCCAGCTACGACCTGGCCCTCGACGTGACCGACGGCGCCGGCCGCCCGGGCGAGGAGACCTTCCGCTCGGTCACCACCATCCGGTTCTCCGCCCGGACACCCGGCGCCGACACCTTCGTCGACCTGGTCGCCGACCGGGTCCGCTCGGCCACCCTCAACGGCGTCGAGCTCGACGTGAGCACCTACACGCCCGAGGGCGGCCTCCCGCTGCCCGGCCTCGCCGAGACCAACGAACTGGTCGTCGACGCCGACTGCCGCTACTCCCGCTCCGGGGAGGGCCTGCACCGCTTCGTCGACCCGGAGGACGGGCAGGTCTACCTGTACTCGCACTTCGAGCCGGCCGAGGCGAAGCGGATGTTCACCTGCTTCGACCAGCCCGACCTGAAGGCGACCTTCACCGTGCACGTCACGGCGCCGTTCGACTGGCAGGTCGTCAGCAACACCGGCGACCGCACGATCGAGGCGGGCGAGGGCGGCTCCCAGCTGGTGCACTTCACCCCGACCAAGCGGATCTCCACCTACCTGGTGGCCCTGGTGGCCGGCCCCTACGCCCGGGTCACCGACCTGCACGACGGCATCCCGCTGGGCGTCTACTGCCGGGCCTCGCTGGCCCAGCACCTGGACGCCGACGCGATCTTCGCCGTCACCAAGGCCGGCTTCGACTTCTACCACCGGGTGTTCGACTACCCGTACCCGTTCGACAAGTACGACCAGCTGTTCGTGCCGGAGTTCAACGCCGGGGCGATGGAGAACGCCGGCTGCGTGACCTTCCTGGAGGACTACGTCTTCCGGTCCAAGACCAGCCGCGCCCGCTACGAGCGGCGGGCCGAGACGATCCTGCACGAGCTGGCGCACATGTGGTTCGGCGACCTGGTCACCATGCGCTGGTGGGACGACCTGTGGCTCAACGAGTCCTTCGCCACCTACATCTCCACGCTCTGCCAGGCCGAGGCCACCGAGTACACGACCGCGTGGACGACGTTCGCCAACACCGAGAAGTCCTGGGCCTACGCGCAGGACCAGCTGCCCTCCACCCACCCGATCGCCGCGGACATGGTCGACGTCGCCGCGGTCGAGGTGAACTTCGACGGCATCACCTACGCCAAGGGCGCCTCGGTGCTCAAGCAGCTGGTGGCCTACGTCGGGCAGGACGACTTCCTGGCCGGGGTGCGCCGGTACTTCCGCAAGCACGAGTACGGCAACACCACCCTCGACGACCTGCTCAGCGAGCTCTCCGAGGCATCGGGGCGCGACCTGTCCGACTGGTCGGCGCAGTGGCTGCAGACCAGCCAGGTCAACACCCTGCGCCCGGTGTTCACCCTCGACGACTCGGGCCGGTACTCCGCGTTCGCCATCGAGCAGACCGCGGTGCCCGAGCACCCCGTGCTGCGCCGGCACCGGCTGGCGGTCGGGCTGTACACCAGCGGCCCCGACGGGCTCACCCGCGCGCACCGGGTCGAGCTGGACGTCGACGGCGCCCGCACCGAGGTGCCCGAACTGGTCGGCCACCCGGCCGCGGACCTGGTGCTGGTCAACGACGACGACCTCACGTACGCCAAGCTCCGCCTGGACGAGGGCTCGCTCGCCACCCTGCGCGAGCAGATCGGCGCCATCCCGGACTCGCTGCCGCGGGCGCTGTGCTGGTCGGCGGCGTGGGACATGACCCGGGACGGTGAGCTGGCGGCCCGCGACTGGGTGCAGCTGGTGCTGGCCGGGGTCGACGCGGAGAGCGAGATCAGCGTCGTGCAGTCGCTGCTGGCACGCGTGCAGACCGCGCTCGCCTCCTACGCCGACCCGGCCTGGGCGCCGACCGGCTGGGCGCAGCTGGGCGACAAGGCCCTGGCGTCGCTCGGCAGTGCCGCACCCGGCAGCGACGCGCAGCTGCAGTGGTCGCGCACGCTCGCTGCCGCCGCCCGCACCGAGGAGCACGCCGCCGCGCTGCGCGGGCTGCTCGACGGTTCGCGGGTGGTCGAGGGTCTGGCGGTCGACGCCGACGCCCGGTGGGCGTTCCTGCACGGGCTGGTCGCGATGGGTGCCGCCGGTGATGCGGAGATCGACGCGGAGGCCGCGCGTGACGCGACCGCCACCGGTGTCCGCCGCGCCGCCACCGCCCGGGCGCTCCGGCCCACCGCGGAGGCCAAGGCCGAGACCTGGGAGCGGGCGTTCACCGACGAGTCGATCCCGAACGCGGTGCACGAGGCGATGGTCGCCGGCTTCTGGCACCCGGCCCAGCAGGAGCTCACCCGCCCCTACGTCGAGCGGTACTTCGCCGACATCCGGGGCGTCTGGGACCGCCGGCCCGGCGAGATCGCCAAGAACGCGGTCGAGTACCTCTTCCCGAAGGTGATCGAGGAGCAGACGGTGGCCGCCGCCGACCAGTGGCTGGCCGACCCCGGCCACCCGGCCGCGCTGCGCCGGCTGGTCAGCGAGGGCCGTGACGGCGTGGCCCGCGCGCTCCGGGCCCGCGCCCGGGACGCCGCCGCCGGGACGCCGTCCGCCGGCTGAGCGGAGCACTGAACGCCAGCGGCCCAGAACTCGAGGAGTTCTGGGCCGCTGGCGTTCAGGCCCCGTCCAGAGGCTCGGCCTGAGCGTGCGAAGGCCGAGGGGGACGGGGTCCTCCGCCTCTCTCAGTGGGCGGTGGCGATGCCCCGCGGGACGTCGTCGCTGCGGCGGCGGTGCGGGTGGCCGGCGGCGTCGGACATCTGCCGCAGGCCGTTGACGATCGCGCCCGTCAGGTCACCGGAGCCCAGTCGGTTGGTCATCGCCAGCACGGCCAGCGCGCAGGCGCGGTCCGGCAGCCGGCGGGCCGCCGCCGACCCGGTCACGATCTCCACCACCCGCTGCCCGGGCGAGAGCGCGACCAGCACCCCGATCGAGGTGTCCCCGCCCGCGCGGGCGTGCAGGCTCTCGGCGGTGCTGCGGGTGTCGCTGCCCAGGTCACCGACGTACAGCGTGAACCGCAGCCCGGTCTCCCGGGAGGACATGGTCAGCGCCTCGTCCAGCCGGGCCAGGTCGGAGTAGCTGAACGGGCCGGGGCCCGGCTCGGCCACGGCGGTGTTGATCGTGTCCTGGCTGGCGCTGGGGCCGGCGTCGAGGTGCTGCGTCGACATCAGCGGGTGCCTCCGGTCGGCAGGGGACGGCGGGTGGGGTGGGGCAGCGGCACGGCCCGGGTCACCAGGTGCCCCGGGCGCCGCCGGCAGCCGTGCGCTGCGGCACGGGCGCCTCGTGCGGGTGCTGACCGATGGCCAGCGCCGCGGCGGTCGCCCCCAGCCCGCGCCGGCCGTGGTCGTCGGCGCTGCTGTGGTCGGCCGGGTCGTCGTCGCCGTGCCCACCGTGGACGCCGGGGACATCGGGGTGCGGCTCATACCAGACGGGCTCGTGGTCCCAGGGCTGGCCGGGCTTGTACCGCGTCCGGTCCTTGCCGCGGCCGGGGAGGATGGTCACCGCCCAGAACAGCAGGTACACCACCAGCGGGATGGCCGCATAGATCAACACGGTCTCGTACCAGGGCATGGCGCCAATCTACCGGGAGCCCGGGTCAGCGGCCCGGCAGCCGCGCGGTCACCAGGTGGCCGGGTGCCGGTGCGCCCAGGGCCGGGCCTCCTCCAGCTGCGCGGCCAGCGACAGCAGCGTCGTCTCCTCCGCTGGGCGGCCGACCAGCATCGTGCCGATGGGCAGCCCCTCGGGGGTCCACCACAGCGGCACGCTCAGCGCCGGCTGCCCCGTCACGTTGTAGACGGCGGGGAACGCGGCGTAGCGCTTCTGCCGCTCGAAGTCCGCCTCGCCGGGGTCCAGCCCGTCGGCGGGGCCGTCGAACCAGCCCACCGGCCGGGGCGGCAGGGTGCAGACCGGGGCCAGCAGGACGTCGAAGCCGCTGGTCGCCTGGACGAAGCGGCGGGCGAAGACGCGGAGGGTGAACATCGCCTCCATCGCGTCGCGGGCCGACAGGGCCAGGCCGCGCTCGCGGAGGAAGCGGGTCAGCGGGCGCAGCCGGTGCACCTGGGCCTCGGCCACCGGCAGGGTGGTGGCCGACAGCGCCCACACCACCTCGAACGCCGGGAACACCCCCGCGGTCAGCGGTGGGGCGGGCAGGTCCTCGACCTCGTGGCCCAACCCGGCCAGCAGCGCGGAGGCGTCCTCGAACGCGGCGCGCACCTGCGGGTCCAGATCGGCACCGGGCATGCCCGAGTCCAGGTACCGGCCGATCCGCAGCCGCCCCGGCGGGCGCTCGGCCGCACCGAGGAAGGTCTCCCCCGGCGGCAGCGGCGGCGCCCAGTACGGATCGCCGGGCACCGGGCCGGCGATCGCGTCGAGCACCGCGGCGGCGTCGCGGACCGTGCGGGCCAACGGACCCTGCACGCCCAGCCCGGTCACCTCGCTCCCCAGCGGGGCGTTGCTCACCCGGCCGCGGCTGGGTTTGATCCCCACCAGCCCGTTGATGCCGGCCGGGATGCGGATCGAACCACCGCCGTCCGAGCCGTGCGCGAACGGCACCATCCCGGCCGCGACCGCCACCGCGGCGCCGCCGCTGGAACCGCCGGCCAGCAGCTCCGGGTCCCAGGGGCAGCGGGCCGGCCCGACCAGGTCGTTGTCGGTGTAGCAGGGGAAGCCGAACTCCGGCGTGCTGGTCTTGCCGAGGCTGATCGTGCCCGCGGCGGACAGGGCGGTGACCACGGCGTCGTCGACGTCGGGCACGAAGTCGGCCAGCAGCGCAGACCCGAAGGTGGTGCGCACACCGGCGGTGTTGGCCAGGTCCTTGATCGCGGTGGGGACGCCGAACAGCGGGGGCAGCTCGGCGCCGGCCAGCACGGCCCGGTCGGCGGCGGCCGCGACCGCCCGGGCCCGCTCGGGGGTGACCGTGATGAAGGCGCCGAGCCGGGGGTCGAGCGCCTCGACCCGGGCCAGCGCGGCGTCGACCAGCTCGGTGGGGCTCACCTCCCGGGCCCGGACGGCGGCGGCCTGCTCCAGGGCCGTGAGGTCGTGCAGCTGCGTCCCGCGCGCGGAGGTCACGGCCGGACGCTAGCCAACCCGGGGCAGGATCGGGCCGTGGACCTCTCCCGCGCCGCAGCTGCCGCGGCCGACGCCGCCGATCCCCTGGCCGGCTTCCGCGCCCGTTTCACCGGCACCGACGACGGCGCCGGCAACGAGGGCCCCGACCGGCTGCTGTACCTGGACGGCAACTCCCTGGGCCGGTTGCCGCGGGAGACCCCGGCCGCCGTCGCCCGCGTGGTCGAGCAGCAGTGGGGCGCCGGCCTGGTCGGCTCGTGGGCCGACTGGATCGGGCAGGCCCGCCGGATCGGCGACCTGCTGGCCACCGGGGTGCTGGGTGCCCGGCCGGGTGAGGTGCTGATCTCGGACACCACCAGCGTCGACCTCTACAAGCTGCTGGTCGCCGCCGCCGACGCCCGCCCCGAGCGCGACGTGCTGGTCTGCTGCGCCGACGACTTCCCCACCGACCGGTACGTCGTCGCCGGGGTCGCCGGGCAGCGCGGGATGACCGTCCGGGAGGTCGGGGCGCACGTCGACGAGGGGCTGGACCTGGACGTGCTGGCCGCGGCGCTCGACGAGCGGGTGGCGGTGGTGGTGCTCTCCCAGGTGGCGTACCGCTCCGGTGCCCTGGTCGACATCGCGGAGGTCACCCGGCTGGCGCGGGACGCGGGCGCCCTGGTGGTGTGGGATCTCAGCCACGGGGCCGGTGCGGTGCCGGCGGAGCTGACCGCGGCCGGCGCCGACCTCGCCGTCGGCTGCACCTACAAGCACCTCAACGGCGGCCCGGGCGCCCCGGCCTTCCTCTACGTGCGGCGCGAGCTGCAGGAGCAGCTGCGCCAGCCGATCTGGGGGTGGTTCGGGGCGCGGGACCAGTTCGCCATGGGCCCTGCCTACGACCCGGCCGACGGCATCGACCGCTTCGCCGTCGGCACGCCTCCGGTGATCGCGATGGCCGCGGTGGAGGTCGGCGCCCGGATCACCGCCGAGGCCGGTGTGGACCGCATCGCGGCGAAGGGCCGGGCGCTCACCGACCTGGTGGTCGCGCTGGCCGACTCCTGGCTCGCCGGGCACGGCGTCGCCCTGGCCAGCCCGCGGGACGCCGCCCGCCGGGGCGCGCACGTCACCCTCGCCCACCCGGCCGCCTGGCAGCTCACCCAGGCGCTGATCGACCGCGGCGTCGTCCCGGACTTCCGGACGCCGGACCGGCTGCGGCTGGGGCCCGCGCCGCTCTACACCCGGTTCGTCGACGTCTGGGACGCGATGGACCGGCTGCGCACCGTGCTGACCGCAGGGGGCTGGACCGGCTACCCGACCGAGCGGGCCCGGGTGACCTGACCGGACCCGCCCGGTCAGGACTCGGCGAAGACCACGAGGTTCTCGGTCGAGGACCGGCCGCCGCCGCGCTGGAAGCAGGTGATGAGCACCAGCCGCCCGGGCGAGGCCTCCCACACCTCGGTCGCCGCCGGCAGCTCACCCTTGGCGTACCGCTGCGTGCGCTGCACGGTGTAGCTCACCTGGCCCGTCGGGGTGCTGACCTCCACGACGTCGCCCGGTCCGAGGGTGCTGCCCCCGCCACCGGACTCCATCAGCGGGTCGAACCCGTAGTCCCCGGTGCCGGTTGAGTGGGCGGCGAGGTAGAGCGTGTTGTCCGCCTGCTCGGCCGAGCCGACCGGGTCGCCGTAGGGCTCGATCCAGTAGGCGGCGGTGAGCGTCGGCGGGTTGATCACCCCGCCGCGGGGGGTCAGCGGCAGCACCGGCAGGTCCAGGTCCAGCCCGTCGATGACCACGTGCACGTCCGAGGAGGGCGTGGGCAGCACCACGCCCTCCGGGGGGAGCGTCGGCTGGGCCTCCTCGGCCGGGGGGGCCGCCGTGGGCGTGGCCGCGGCCACCGGGTCCGAGGACCCGGTGGCCGCGGCGGCGTGCCCACCGCCGGTCAGGCCGACGCTGAGCAGCGCGCTCCCCGCGGTCGCGACGGCGGCGACCGCCACGACCGCGGAGGCGCGCCGGCCCGGCTGGATCAGGCGCCGCACGTCCCGCCCTCGACGGAGGAGCGGCGACGGTTGCGGGCGACGGCGACGCCGCCGACACCCGCGAGGAGCAGCAGCCCGGCGCCCGCAGCGACCGCAGCGGTGCCGGTGGAGCCGGTGGAGCCGGTCTCGACGACCTCGACCCCGGTGTTGGACTGCAGCCCGGCGTTGACGGCGGTCGGTGCGGCCGGCTCGGTCGGCGCGACCGGCGCGGCGACGGCGTCCGGAGCGACGACCTCGAGCTGGACGGCGACGAGCGAGGCCGAGGTGCCGAAGGGCGACAGGACCGCGAGCGCGTAGGAGCCGGCGGCGGCGTCGGCCGGGACGACGAACGTCGCGGTCGACCCGCTGATCGTCGTGGGGAGCGCCACGGCGGTGCCCGTCGGCAGGCCGGCGGCGTCCAGCGGCTGGAGGCCGACCTCGGTGCCGGTCAGGTCGGTGAGCCCGAGGTCACGCAGCAGCGAGGGGGTGGGCAGCTCGAGGGTGACCGTCGAACCCGAGGTCACCGGGGTCGGGAACGGGCAGACGGTGGCCGAGGTGATGGCACAGGGCACCTGCGAGATCGCCAGCAGCGCCGGCTCGAGGTCGACCTGGGCGGTGGCCGTGGTGGTCAGGGTCAGCGAGTAATTGAGCGGGTCAACGATGAAGTTCCCGCTCAGCCCGGTGCTCAGGTCGCTGATCAGCAGCTCGGCATCGGGGCCGTCGGTGACGTCGGTGGGCAGGGTGATCGTCAGCGTCTGGGTGCTCTGACCGGTGACGACCAGCTGGTCGACGCCGGCCGGGTCCGTGGTGTAGGTCCGGTCGCCCGTTCCGTCGAACGTCCCGTCGCCGTCGTTGTCGAAGTACAGCTCGACGAGGGCGGTGGCGGGGTCCAGTTCGGCGGGCAGGGTGACGGTGAGGTCGTCACCGAACTCGGCGACCACCGGGGTCACCGCGGCGGTGTCGTCCATCGGGTCCATGACGCCCGCGTAGTTCTCGATCGGGAAGCCACCGATCGCGACCTCCGGCGGGGCGAGCGGGATGCGGACGTCCGTCGCCGCACTCGCGGCGGGAGCGATCCCGACGACGAGGGACGCGGACGCGGCGCCGAGGAGACCGAGGCGCTGGAGCGACCTGCGGGACGTGAGGGTGGACATGGGAGCACCTTCCGCGACGGCAGCGCCCAGGCGACGCTGTCCGGCGGAACGTACGGGTGCGGGCCAGCCCGGGCACGCACCTGACCCGCCAACTGAGGCGTCTGTGACCACAGTGGCGAAAATTCGAAAGGAACTCGTCAGTTTCTGATGTGCCATCGTCGCCGGACGCCCATCGAATTGGCACCCCTCGACTACCCTGACCCGATCGGCACCTGATCTCGCCAAGAGGGCCCATCGGCTGTCACGCGCTGACGGACTCCGCCATGCCCAGCCAGGTGCGCCAGCGCGGGTCGACCGTGCGGTGTCCGAGCAGCCGCCAGGCCGCGCCGCTGGGCGCCCCCGGCGGGTAGGGCAGCGTCCAGCCCAGCTCGGCCAGCGACCGGTCGGCCTTGGTGTGGTTGCACCGGCGGCACGCGGCGACCACGTTGTCCCAGGTGTGGGTGCCGCCCCGGCTGCGCGGCACCACGTGGTCGATGCTGGTGGCCGACCCGCCGCAGTAGACGCAGATCGAGCCGTCCCGGGTGAACACCGCGCGGCGCGACAGCGGCACCTGCACCGGGTAGGGCACCCGCACGTAGCGGGTCAGCCGGACGACGACCGGGACGGCGACGGCCAGCCGCTCGGCGTGGACGAGGTCCTCGGTGACGTCCACGGGCTCTGCCTTGGCCGTCAGCACGAGCACGATCGCGCGGCGGCTGGAGACCACGCACAACGGCTCGTAGGTGGCGTTCAACAGCAGGGTGGCGGTGGTCGTGACCTGCGCCGGGACGGGCGCGCGCGGACCGGGGAGGGGGTCGGTGGCCGGGCCCTTCGGTGCGGGCGCGGACGACGACCCGAGTGCGGTGATCGACACGGGACACCTCCGAGGGCCCCGGGCTCCCGACGGCTTCGAGAGGCCCTGGGTCGCCTCATAGTGCCCTGTCGGCGTGTGATAACGAGCAGCGACCCCTCGGGCGCCGCCGTCCGGGCGGTTACCGTCGCCGCGTGCGCTACCCCGATGCCCCCCGCCTGGACCTGGTCGAGGACCTGCACGGTCACCGGGTCGCCGACCCCTACCGGTGGCTGGAGGACCCCGCCGACGACCGCACCGCCACCTGGGCCGCGGCCCAGGACGAGCTCGCCGCACAACTGCTCGGCAGCCTCCCCGGGCGCCCGGCCTTCGCCGATCGGCTGGCCCAGCTGGTGCACGCCGGCGCGGTGGGCATCCCGGTCTGGCGCCGCGGCCGGGCGTTCTCCACCCGGCGCGATCCCGGTCAGGAGCACGCGGTCCTGCGGGTCACCGAGCCCGACGGCAGCGTGCGGGTGCTGGTCGACCCGACGGCGCTGGACCCGGCCGGCACGACCACGCTGGACGCCTGGTCGCCGTCCTGGGAGGGCGACCGGCTCGCCTACCAGGTCTCCGTCGGTGGCGACGAGGAGTCGCAGCTCTTCGTCCTGGACGTCGCCACCGGGGAGGTGCTCGAGGGCCCGATCGACCGCTGCCGCTACTCCCCCGTCGGCTGGCTGCCCGGCGGCGAGGAGCTCTACTACGTCCGCCGACTGGCCCCCGAACTGGTGCCCGCGGGCGAGGAGCAGTTCCACCGGCGGGTGTGGCGCCACCGCGTGGGCACCGACCCGGACACCGACGTCCTGGTGCACGGGGAGGGCAGCGACCCCTCGACCTACTTCGGCGCGCGCACCAGCGCCGACGGCCGCTGGCTGGTCGTCTCCGCCTCGGTGGGCACCGCACCACGGGACGACGTGTGGCTGGCCGACCTCGCCGGGGACGGCCGCCTGCGCCCGCTGCAGGTGGGGATCGACGCGCAGTTGACCGCCTGGGTGGCCCGCGACGGCCGGCTGTGGCTGCACTCGGACCAGGACACCCCGCGCGGCCGGCTCGCCGTCGCCGACCCGGCGGACCCGGCGACCTGGGCCCCGGAGGCGTGGACCGAGGTCATCGGCCAGGCCGACGACGGCGTGCTCTCCGACGTCGCGCTCGTCGACGGTCCGGACGGCGACCTGCAGGTGCTGGCGGTGCACGCCGTGGACGCCACCGACCGGCTCTCGCTGTGGGCCGGCGACGGGTCGGGCCGGCTGGCCGAGGTGACCGACCTGCGCCCGGGCAGCGTCTCCGGCGTGAGCGCTCACCCGGAGGGCGGGACGACGGCGTGGGTCGGCTTCACCGACTTCGCCACCCCGCCCTCGGTGCTGCGCTGGGACGCCGCCGACCCGGCCGCCCTGACGACGCACGAGCAGGCGCCGGTCGCCGGCTCGGTGCCCGACCTGCGCGTGGTGGAGACCCACGCGACGTCGGCCGACGGCACCCCCGTGCACCTGTTCGTGCTCTCGGCGACGGGGACGCCGGACTCCCCGCGACCGACGGTCCTCTACGGCTACGGCGGCTTCAACGTCTCGCTCACCCCCGCCTACAGCGCGCAGGCGCTCTCCTGGGTCGCGGCCGGTGGCGTGTGGGTGGTGGCGAACCTGCGCGGCGGCTCCGAGCACGGCGAGGAGTGGCACCGCGCGGGGATGCGCGAGCGCAAGCAGAACGTGTTCGACGACTTCGCCGCCGCCGCGCAGCACCTGATCGCCACCGGGTGGACGACGCCGGCGCAGCTGGCCGTGATGGGCGGCTCCAACGGCGGGCTGCTGGTCGGTGCGATGACGACCCAGCACCCGGACCTGGTCGCCGCCGTCGTGTGCAGCGCGCCGCTGCTGGACATGGTGCGGTACGAGCTCTTCGGGCTCGGCCGCACCTGGAACGATGAGTACGGCACCGCCGCGGACCCCGAGGAGCTGGGCTGGCTGCTGGGCTACTCGCCCTACCACCGGGTGGTCGAGGGCACCGCCTACCCCGCGGTGCTCTTCACGACCTTCGAGTCCGACACCCGGGTCGACCCGCTGCACGCGCGCAAGCTCGCCGCCGCGCTGCAGCACGCCACCACCGCCGAAGCGCCGATCGTGCTGCGGCGGGAGCTGTCGGTGGGGCACGGCGCCCGTGCGGTGAGCCGCACCGTGGGCCTGGCCGCGGACCAGCTGGCGTTCCTGGCCGCGCACACCGGGCTCACCCCGGCCCAGGAGCCGCACACCGGCGGCTGACCAGCGGGGACGACACACGGAACGACGTCGTCCGGGTGATCGACGGGCCACAACCAACCTGCGAGACTGTCCGCGATGAACGGCACACCCACGGTCACGGCGGCCGACGCAGGGGCACCGGCTCCCGCCTGCGCGGAGGACGCGGGATCGCTCTGCGCGCGCCTGTGGGAGTGGACCGGGCTGGACTGGCTGGCCGCCAACGCCGACACGATCGTCGGCCGGCCGGCCCGGATCCTGCTGATCGTGCTGGTGGCCGCCGTGGTCCGACTGCTGCTCAACCGGGCGATCCACCGGCTGACCGACCGCACCGCCACCGGCTCCGTCCCGACGATCCTGCGGCCGTGGCGCAACCGCGCGCGGCAGGCCGACCCCGACGGCGTGGAGCTGATCGCCGCCCGGCGGACCCAGCGGGCCGAGGCGATCGGGTCGGTGCTGCGCAGCTGCGCGTCCTTCGCGGTGCTCGGCATCGCCGTCGTCCTGGTGCTCGGTGAACTGGGGGTCAACCTGGCGCCGATCCTGGCCAGCGCCGGGGTGATCGGCGTCGCGCTCGGCTTCGGCGCGCAGAACCTGGTGAAGGACTTCATCGCCGGGATCGGGATCATCCTCGAGGACCAGTACGGCGTCGGGGACGTCGTCGACCTGGGCGAGGCCAGCGGCACCGTCGAGGCCGTCGGCCTGCGGATCACCCGGCTGCGCGACATCAACGGCGTGGTCTGGTACGTCCGCAACGGCGAGGTGCTGCGGGTCGGCAACCGCAGCCAGGGCTTCGCCCAGGTGGTCATCGACATGCCGGTCGCGCACGACACCGACCTCGAGCGCTGCCGTGCCGTCATGCAGGAGGTCGCCGACGCGATGGCCGCCGACGAGGAGTGGGCCGAGGTGTTCCTCGGCGAGCCGGAGTCCCTCGGCGTCGAGTCCATCACCACCGAGGGCGTCGTCCTGCGGGTGCAGGTGCGCACCACCAACGCCGTCCAGTGGCAGGTCGCCCGCGAGCTGCGGCAACGGCTCAAGGAGCGTTTCGCGACCGAGGGCATCCGCACCCCGCTCCCCCTGCTGGGGATGAGCGCCGGCCCGGGCGCGGGCACCCGCTGAGCCGCCCGCGTCCCGAGCGGGACACCCCCGCCGATCGTCCGGCCACCTTCCGGCAGGTCTTCGCGGTCGCCGAGTTCCGGCCGCTGTTCGGCTCCTACACGCTGTCCACGATCGGCGACGAACTCGCCCGGGTCGCGCTGACCGTGCTGGTCTACCAGCGCACCGACTCCGCGCTGCTGTCGGCGATCACCTTCGCCATCAGCTACCTGCCCTGGGTGCTGGTCGGGCCGGTGCTGGCCTCGCTCGCCGACCGGTTCCCGCGGCACCGGGTGCTCATCGCCAGCGACGTCGCCCGCGCCGTGCTGGTCGCCGCGATGGCCGTCCCGGGGACGCCGTTGCCGGTGCTGTTGGCCCTGCTGCTGGTCGTGGCGTTGTGCGCCCCGCCGTTCGAGGCGGCCCGCTCGGCGCTGATGGCGGACGTCCTGGAGGGCGACCGCTACGCGGTGGGCACCTCGCTGACCGGCGTCGCATCGCAGGCCAGTCAGCTGATCGGCTTCCTGCTGGGCGGTGCGCTGATCACCGCGCTGTCCCCCTCGGCGGCCCTCCTGATCAACGCGGGCACCTTCGCCGTCTCCGCGCTCTGGCTGACCCGCGGCCTGCGGCGCCGGCCCGCGCCGGCGGCCGAGGAGGAGGTCGGGTCGATCTGGCGGGACACCGCCGGCGGCCTGCGGTTCATCGCCAGCTCCCCGCGGCTGCTGGCGATCGTCACGGTGCTGTGGGTGGGGGCGCTGTTCATCAACGCCCCGGAGGGGATCGCCACCCCGTGGGCGCTGCAACTGCAGGGCACCGCCGCGGCCGCGGGCCTGCTGCTGGCCGCCAACCCGGCCGGCACCGCCCTCGGTGGACTGCTGGTGGGCCGCTTCTGCCCGCCGCACGTGCGGGACCGGCTCCTGGTGCCGCTGCTGGTGCTCTCGCTGGCCGGGGTGCTGCTGGCCGGCCTCGCCCCGCTGTGGCTGGGCACGGGGTCGGCCGCGTACGTCGTCGTCCTGGTGCTGCTGTTCGTCGCCGGGATCGGCGGGGCCAGCAGCATCCCGCTGAACGTGGCGTTCGTGCAGGCCGTGCCGAGCGCCTACCGCGGGCGGGCGTTCGGCGTCGCGGTGGCCGGCCTGTCCGGCGTGCAGGGGCTCGGCGTGGTGCTGGCCGGGCTGGGCGCCGAGGTGCTCGCGCCGGGCACCGTGGTCGCGCTGCTGGGGGCGGTCGGCCTGCTGACCCTGGCCGGCCCGCTCGTGGCGCTGCACCGCACCCGCCCCGGACGTGGCGGGGGTGACACCGGCCGCGTGCCCCGCGACGACCCCGCTGAGGGACGATCGACGGCATGAGCGAGACCAGCCGATCGCTGCCCTCGGCACGCACCTTCTACGACGAGGTCGGCGGCGAGCCCACCTTCCGGGCGCTCGTCGCCCGGTTCTACGCCGGGGTGCGCGAGGACCCGGTGCTGCGGCCGATGTACCCCGCCGACGACTGGGAGGGCGCGGAGACCCGGCTGCGGATGTTCCTCGAGCAGTACTGGGGCGGGCCGACCACCTACTCGGAGAACCGCGGGCACCCGCGGCTGCGCATGCGGCACGCGCCCTTCGCCGTCGACGAGGCCGCCCGCGACGCATGGCTGCGGCACATGCGCGACGCCGTCGACTCCCTGGAGCTCACCGACGAGCAGGACGCGACGTTGTGGGGTTACCTGGTCATGGCGGCACACAGCATGCAGAACCAGTAAGGACCCCGCTGCCCCCCACCACTCGCACGCTCGCGGTGGGCCCCTGCAGCGGGGCCGCACCTGCACAAGCACTTGAGGAGCCCGGTGACCGCGGAGCCGACGTCCCCCCGCACCGACGCCGACTGGTGGCGGGAGGCGGTCTTCTACCAGGTCTACGTGCGCAGCTTCGCCGACGAGACCGGCGACGGCGTGGGTGACCTGGCCGGCATCCGGTCCCGGCTGCCCCACCTCGCCGAGCTCGGCGTCGACGCCCTGTGGATCACGCCGTTCTACCCCTCGCCGATGCACGACCACGGCTACGACGTCGCCGACCCGCGGGACGTGGAGCCGGTGTTCGGCGACCTCGCCGACTTCGACGCCCTCCTGGCCGACGCCCATGCCCGCGGCATCCGGGTGACCATCGACCTGGTGCCCAACCACAGCTCGCACGACCACGAGTGGTTCACCGAGGCGCTGGCCGCCCCGCCCGGCTCGCCCGCCCGGGCCCGGTACTTCTTCCGCGACGGCCGGGGGCCCGGCGGCGCGGAGCCGCCGAACAACTGGCCCTCGGTCTTCGGCGGCCCGGCCTGGACCCGGGTGCCCGACGGACAGTGGTACCTGCACCTGTTCGCCCCGGAGCAGCCGGACCTGGACTACGGCAACCCCGAGGTGGTGGCCGACCTGGAGGAGACGCTGCGGTTCTGGCTGGACCGCGGGGTCGACGGCTTCCGGATCGACGTGGCGCACGGCATGGCCAAGCCCGCGGGCCTGCCGGACATGGTGCCGGCCGAGGACACCGGCCTGTTCGCCGACGACGGCCCGGGTGACCTGCGGTTCGACCAGCAGCACGTGCACGAGCTGCACCAGCGGGTGCGGGCCGTGCTCGACCAGTACCCCGACCGGATGGCCGTCGGCGAGGTGTGGGTCTTCGACGACGAGCGGCTGGCCCGGTACCTGCGCCCCGACGAGCTGCACCTGGCGTTCAACTTCCGGCTGCTCACCGCCGAGTGGGACGTCGCGGAGCTGCGCAGCGCGGTCGTGCACTCGCTGGCGACGGTGGCCGACACCCCCGCGCCGGCCTGCTGGGTGCTCTCCAACCACGACCGGCCGCGGCACGTCACCCGCTACGGCGGCGGCGAGGTCGGCACCCGCCGGGCGCGGGCGGCGGCGCTGCTGCAGCTGGCGCTGCCCGGGGTCGCCTACGTCTACAACGGCGACGAGCTCGGCATGCCCGACGTCGACCTGCCCGACGAGGTGCTGCAGGACCCGATCTGGGAGCGCTCCGGGCACACCGAGCGGGGCCGCGACGGCTGCCGGGTGCCGGTGCCCTGGTCGGGCGACCGGCCCCCCTACGGGTTCTCCTCGACGCCGGACACCTGGCTGCCGATGCCGGAGGGCTGGGAGCCCCTGACCGTGCAAGCCCAGGAGCGGGACCCGGACTCGATGCTGTCGCTGTACCGGGCGGCGCTCCGGCTGCGGCGGGGGTCCCCCGCGTTCACCGGCGACGGGCTGGCGTGGCTGCCCGCCCCCGACGGCTGCCTGGCGTTCCGCCGGCCCGGTGGGCTCGTCTGTCTGCTCAACCTCTCCGGGGGGCCCGTGCCGCTCCCGGAGGGGCAGGTGCTGCTGGCCAGCGAGCCGGTGACGGACGGCGTCGTCCCGAACGACGGGGCGGTCTGGCTCCAGGCGTGACCGGGGGGGCCGACCGCTGGCTGACCGGGCGGCGACGCCGGCTCGGCGGTAGGGCAGACTCACTCCCCGATCCGGGGCGATCGCGCCCCTCCCTGCGCTCCAGGAGGTCCCGTGGCCACCGCCTCGATGCCCGCGTTGCCGTCCCGCCGCCTCGTCCTCGCCGACCTCGTGCCGGCCAGTCGCGCGCGCGACGTCGTCCTCGTCGCCCTGGGGGTGCTGCTGACCGCGGCGCTCGCGCAGGTGTCGGTGCCGGTCCCCGGGTCCCCGGTGCCGATCACCGGCCAGACGCTGGCCGTCGTGCTCACCGCCGGTGCGCTCGGCCCGGTCCGCGGCGTCTCGGTGCAGGCGCTGTACATGCTGTGCGCGCTGGTCGGGCTGCCCTTCTACTCCGAGGCCAGCGGCGGCTTCGACGTCGTCTTCGGCGCGACCGGCGGCTACGTCGTCGGCTTCCTCCCGGCCGCCTTCCTGATCGGCCTGGCTGCCCGCCGCGGCGCGGACCGGAAGATCTGGCAGGCACTGCCGCTGTTCGCCGCCGGGCAGCTCGTGGTGTTCGCCGTCGGCGTGCCGTGGCTGGCGGTCACCGCCGGACTGACCGCCTCCCAGGCGCTGGAGGCCGGCTTCTACCCGTTCATCCTCGGCGGCGTCGTCAAGGCCGGCGTCGCCGCCCTGGTGTTCCGCGGCGCCTGGCTGGCCGCGGGCCGCAACCACTGACCGAGCCGCTCCCCGACCGCCCCGGGTCGGCGCCTCCAGCAGGCGCCGGCCCGGGGCGGTCTGCGTCCGGGCCGACCGGCCGGCTGCCGGAGGTGTGGACGGCGCCGACGGCGGCCGCGCCGATGGTCCGTCACGCCTCGGTGGCGGCGCTGCCCGGGCGCGGGCTGGCCGGCGACCGCTACGCCCTGGGCGGGGGCACCTGGGCGCGGTACCCGCAGCAGGAGAAGCAGGTGACGCTGATCGACGCCGACGACGTCGCCGTGGTGGCGGCGGAGGCCGGCGTCGACCTCTCCCCCGGCCGGACGCGACGCAACGTGGTGACCCGGGGCATCGACCTGCCCGCGCTGGTGGGGCGGTACTTCCTGGTCGGCGACGTGTTGCTGTTCGGCACCAAGCGCTGCCCGCCGTGCGCGCACCTGGAGCGGCTGACCGGGATGCGGTTGGTGAAGGCGCTGGCGCCGCGGGGCGGGATCAACGCGGCGGTGTTCAGCGCCGGTGAGGTCGCCGAGGGGGCCGTCGTCCGGCTGGTGGACGACGCCGAGGCCGCCCGCCGCGGAGCACCGACCGGCGCCGACCGCCCGGTACCCCGCATCGTCGTCCTGCCCGACTGACCCGACCCCGCTCTCCGCGCCCAGAGCAAACCGGACGGCTGTGCTTCCCGCGCGGAAAGAGGGGGGGCTGCGGCGTCAGTCGTCGTGGTGGGCGGCGAGGAAGGTCTTCTCCTCGGGCGTGAGCCGGCGCGGCCGGTTGAGCGCGAAGTCGAACGGCACCAGCACCGTGCTGCCGGTGACGGCGAGCTCGCCGTGGTCGAACAGCTCGTAGTGGCAGGTGAACGAGGCCGCGCGCACCCCGGAGACCCAGACCTGCACCTGCAGCGGCTCGGCGTCGTAGACCACCGGCCGCTTGTAGGCGATCTCGTGACTGGCGACGACGATCCCGCGGCGCAGCCCGGTCTCCTCGTCGTGCGTCGGCTGGTCGAAGAACAGGTCGACCCGGGCCATCTCGAAGTAGCCGAGGAAGGCCACGTTGTTGATGTGCTGGTAGGCGTCCATGTCCGACCAGCGCATCGGGACGGCGACGGTGTGCCTCACGCCGGTCACCCTGCCTCATGACCTGCGGACGCCGGGCACGGCCCCGGTTCCGTGGGACGCCTCCCCCGCCTACGGTGCCGTCATGGAACCGTGGACCGGCGCCGGTCCCGGGGTGCTGGTGCTGCCCTCGGGACGCCGGATCCGCGGGCGTGGGCTGCGGCAGGCGCTCCCCCACGGCCCGTCGCCGCAGTTCGGCGTCTACCTGCTCGGCCGCCCGCCGTGCCCGGTGCCGTGGGAGACCCGCTGGGTTCGCTGGCGGGACTTCCGGCTGCCCGCCGAGCCGGCCGACCTGCGGAACGCGCTGTGCGAGGTGTGGGAGCGGGCCGTGACCGAACGGGTGGAGGTCGGCTGCGCCGGCGGCACCGAGCGCACCGGCACGGCGCTGGCCTGCCTGGCCGTGCTGGACGGGCTCCCCCCGGCGCGGGCGGTGGCGTACGTGCGCGCCCACTACCGCCGGCAGGCCGTGGAGACCCGCGGTCAGGCCCGGTTCGTCGCCCGCTTCGGCACGAGCGGCTGAGCGCCCCGTCCGGGGATCCGGATCAGCGCCGCGGGGCGAGCCGGTCGCAGCCGGGGCCGGACAGCTCCCCGAGGGCTGCCTGACGTCCTGCCACGGTCATCAGCAGTGCCTCCGCCGGGCCGCGGACCTCGGGCCCACGTCCGAATGCCCAGTCGACGTCGGTGGCCACCAGCCGCACCCTGCGGACGCGCAGCGCCCCGAGCAGCGTGGGAGCCAGCAGGGCCGTGCGCAGCGCCGGCAGCAGCCGCTCGGGCGGGACGGTCCGGGGCAGGCCGAGCGGCCGCCGGATGTCCTGGTGGTGGATCAGCCCGTCGGTGAGGGCGATCGCCCCGTGCATGCCCGCGGTCAGTCCGGTCGGTGTGAGGTGGCCGCGCAGCAACTCGATCAGCTCGGCGGAGGGTAGGGAGGAGTACTCGCGCAGGCCGAGGGCGTTCACCCGGTCGAAGGCGAGGCGGCCCCGGGCGAACCGGACGGCCAGCTGACGCGCGGAGAGTTCCTCGTAGCTCAGCACGTGCGCGACGACGTCGTGGACGGACCAGCCCTCGCAGAGGGACGGGGCGCGCCACTGGGGCGCGGTCAGGGTGACCAGCAGCGCGAGCAGGTCCTGTCGTTCAGCGCGTGCCAACGGCATCAGGTCCACGACGGCTCCGCAGGAGGTCACGGTCGCCGGCGCGCGACACGGTGCTGGGGACCCTAGGGCAGAGCGGCCCGGTCCGGTCGCATCGTGTCCGCGGAGACGGCGACGGCCGGCCGGAGCGAGGAGCTCCGACCGGCCGTCGTCACGTGCTGGGCCGGCCCTTGGCGAGGGGCTGGAACGGTCCCGCTGTTCGGCCCCGTCCCGAGGCTCGCCCCGAGCTTGCGAGGGGTGAGGAGGACGGGGTCCTTTCTCAGTCGCGGGTGAGCTTGCGGTAGGTGGCCCGGTGCGGACGTGCCGCGTCGGGGCCGAGCCGCTCGACCTTGTTCTTCTCGTAGTCGGCGAAGTTGCCCTCGAACCAGAACCACTTCGAGTCGCCCTCGTAGGCCAGGATGTGCGTCGCCACGCGGTCGAGGAACCACCGGTCGTGGCTGACCACCACGGCGCAGCCGGGGAACTCCAGCAGCGCGCCCTCCAGGCTGGTGAGCGTCTCGGTGTCCAGGTCGTTGGTCGGCTCGTCGAGCAGCAGCAGGTTGCCACCCTGCTTGAGGGTGAGCGCCAGGTTCAGCCGGTTGCGCTCACCGCCGGAGAGCACCCCGGCCTTCTTCTGCTGGTCCGGGCCCTTGAACCCGAACGCGGAGACGTAGGCCCGGGAGGGCATCTCGACGTTGCCCACCTGGATGTGGTCCAGGCCGTCGGAGACGACCTCCCACAGCGACTTGTTCGGGTCGATGCGGCTGCGCGTCTGCTCGACGTAGCTGAGCTTGACCGTCTCGCCGACCTTGATCTCGCCGTCGTCGGGCTTCTCCTCGCCGACGAGCATCTTGAAGAGCGTGGTCTTGCCGACGCCGTTGGGGCCGACGACCCCGACGATGCCGTTGCGCGGCAGGGTGAACGACAGCCCGTCGATGAGCACCCGATCGCCGAAGCCCTTGACCAGCTTGTCGGTCTCGACGACGACGCTGCCCAGCCGCGGGCCCGGCGGGATCTGGATCTCCTCGAAGTCCAGCTTGCGGAACTTGTCCGCCTCCGCGGCCATCTCCTCGTACCGGGCCAGGCGGGCCTTGCTCTTCGCCTGCCGGGCCTTGGCGCCCGAGCGCACCCACTCCAGCTCGTCCTTGAGGCGCTTGGCCCGCTTGGCGTCCTTGGCCCCCTCGACCTTCAGGCGGCTGGCCTTGGTCTCGAGGTAGGTGGAGTAGTTGCCCTCGTAGGGGTAGGCCCGGCCGCGGTCGAGCTCGAGGATCCACTGGGCCACGTTGTCCAGGAAGTACCGGTCGTGGGTGACGGCCACGACGGTGCCGGCGTACTTCTCCAGGTGCTGCTCCAGCCACGCGACGCTCTCGGCGTCCAGGTGGTTGGTCGGCTCGTCGAGCAGCAGCAGGTCGGGCGCCTCGAGCAGCAGCTTGCACAGCGCCACACGGCGGCGCTCACCACCGGAGAGCACCTTCACGTCGGCGTCGCCGGGCGGGCAGCGCAGCGCGTCCATGGCCTGCTCGATGCGGTTGTCGAGCTCCCAGCCGTCGGCGTTCTCGATGACCTCCATGAGCTCGCCCTGCTCGGCCATCAGCGCGTCGAAGTCGGCGTCGGGCTCGCCCATCGCCGCACTGACCTCCTCGAAGCGGGTCAGCGCCCGGCGGAGGTCCTTCACCGCCTCCTCGACGTTGCCGCGCACGTCGAGCTCCTCGTTGAGCGGGGGCTCCTGCTGGAGGATGCCGACGGTCGCCCCGGGGGCGAGCACCGTCTCGCCGTTGGAGGCGGTCTCCATGCCGGCCATGATCTTCAGGACCGTGGACTTGCCGGCGCCGTTGGGGCCGACGACCCCGATCTTCGCGCCGGGCAGGAACGCCAACGTGACGTCGTCGAGGATGACCTTGTCGCCGTGCGCCTTGCGCGCACGGACCATGGAGTAGATGTACTGGGCCACTGGGCTGTCGAGCCTTCCGTCAGGTCGCGATCGGGAGCAGGGCGGGCACCGGGGTCTCCGTCGCCCGCCCCACCACCTGCGTTCTCAGCGCCGATCCTCCCAGTTCGGGAGGCTCACGTCAGCGACGGGACCAGCGGGCGTCCGTCGCCTAGCTCGTCGGCGGTCTCATCCTCCAACGTCACCGACCCCCCGTCGTAGTCCTCCGGCGCGTAGTCGGTGGGCCGGTCGGCGTACGGATCGGCCGGCGGGTCCTCGACCGTCCCGGCCGGCGCGGCCGGGCGGGGGGTCCGCCGGTACTCGGCCACGCCGCGGGAGAGGTCGGGCCCGACAGCCTCGGCGCGCAGCTGCGAGCGGCTGCGCGGGCCCTGCTCGGACTCCCAGCGGTGGGTGTACAGCTCGCCGACCACGATCACCGGATCGCCCTTGCTGAGGGTGTGCGACACGTTGCCGCCCAGGTCGCCCCAGCACTCGACGTCGAGGAAGAGGGTGCGGTGGTCGGCCCACGTCTGACTCTCCCGGTCGAACCGGCGGGAGGTGGACGCCAGCCGGAAGTTCGTGACGCTGGCGCCACTGGGCAGCCGGCTGCGCTGGGGGGAGTTGACGACGTTGCCGATGACGGTGAGCTCGGTTTCCTTCACGGTGCTCCTCGGGCGAGGCGGGGCGCCGGAGCGGCGCGGCCGGCGGTCCGCCGGCGTGCCCCCACCGTCGCGGGGACGCCGCACGCAGGACAGGCCCCTGGCCCGGATGTGGACGCGCACCCCCGCTGTGGAAGGCCACCGGCGGACGGAACCGCCGTGGGCTACTGCCGGGCCACGTTGCATCGCGGCAACGTTCCCACCTCGCCCCGCACCCGCGATGTCATGATCGGACCCGAGCGCCCGTAGCTCAGCGGATAGAGCAGGTGCCTTCTAAGCACTTGGTCGCAGGTTCGATCCCTGCCGGGCGCGCTCAGCCCACCCGGCGCGGCGGCACCGGGACGACGTCCAGATCGGCGGCGACCACCACGTCCCCGCCGAACTCCTCCCGCGCCTCGGCGGCGAACCGCGCGGGGTCCCGGTAGCGCTGGGAGAAGTGGCTGAGCACCAGCGTGCGCACCCCGCACTCGGCGGCCACCGCGCCCGCCTGCCGGGCGGTCAGGTGCCCGTACTGCTCGGCCAGCGCGGCGTCCTCGTGCAGGAAGGTCGACTCGATCACCAGCAGGTCGGCCCCGTCGGCCAGTGCGTACACGCCGTCGCAGAGCCGGGTGTCCATCACGAAGGCGAAGCGCTGCCCCGGCCGCGGCTCGCTCACCTCGGCCAGGCGCACCGGGCGACCGCCGACGTCCAGCACGCCCGCCCGCTGGAGCCGGCCGACGTCGGGACCGGCGACCCCGGCCCCGGCGAGGAGGTCCGGGAGCATCCGCCGTCCGTCCGGCTCGACCAGCCGGTACCCGTAGGACTCGACCGGGTGCTCGAGCCGCCGGGCCTCCAGCACGCCGAACGGCCCGGTCGCCAGCACGCCGTCCCCGTCGACCGGCGCCGCCACCAGCTCGGCGACCTCGGAGAAGACCGAGGCATGCCGCAACCGGTCGAAGAACAGCTGCCCCGACGCCGGGTAGTGGGCGTGCACGGGGTGCGCGACCCGGTCCAGCGACAGCCGCTGCACGACGCCGGGCAGGCCGAGGCAGTGGTCGCCGTGGAAGTGGCTCAGGCAGATCCGGTGCACGGCGCTGCTGGCGACGCCGGCGAGCAGCAGCTGACGCTGCGTGCCCTCCCCCGGGTCGAAGAGGAACCCGGTGCCGTCCCAGCGCAGCAGGTGACCGTTGTGGTTCCGGGTGCGCGTGGGCACCTGACTGGCCGTGCCGAGGACGACGAGCTCGCGGGCCGGCACCCCTGGACGGTATCCGGACGGCGCACCGGGCCGACCACCGTCGGGCGGCTCGGTCGCAGGTCGGTAGAGTGGCGGGGCCTCCTGGCGGTCTGCGGGCTCGCGCCTGCCGTCGTCACGAGGAGCGCCGTCGCGGGTTGATCCCACAGCCCCTGCGCCGGCCAGGACCCCTCGGAGACCGTCGTGCCCGGCGCACAGCCGCCCGTGTCCCCTCTGGGCGACACCCTGCTCACGTCCCTGGCGCACCAGGTCATCGACGCCCTCGGCCGCGGCACCTGGGGCCCTGACGCGCTCGACGTGCTCGTGCGCGCTGCCGCGGCGCAGCTCCCGGGGTGCGCCGACGCCAGCCTGACCTCCGTCACCCCTGGTCGCGACCCGCGCACGCTGGCCGCGACCAGCGACCGCGCCGCGCAGGCCGACGACTGGCAGTACGAGCTGGCGCAGGGGCCGTGCCTGGACGCCTCCGCCGGCAGCCCGATGGTCCGCGCCGCGCTGACCGAGGGCGGGACACCATGGCCGGAGTGGGCACCCCGCGCCGTGGCCGAGGCCGGCTACGCCGCCGTGCTGAGCGTCCGGCTGGGCAGCCAGGCCCGGCCGCTGGGCTCGCTCAACCTCTATGGCACAGACGCCGCCGCGCTGACCACGCTGCCGGCGGAGGACGCCGAGTCGTTCGCCGCGCTGACCTCCGTCGTGCTGGCCTCGGCGCGGCGGGCCGGCAACCTGGAGGAGGCGGTGCAGCGCCGCACGGTCATCGGCCAGGCCCAGGGCATCCTGATGGAGCGCCACAAGATGACCGCCGACGACGCGTTTGCCCTGCTCCGAGGGCTGTCCCAGCAGTCCAACACCAAGCTGTTCGACCTGGCCCAGGAGCTCGCCGAGACCGGCCAGCTCCCCCACGTGCCCGACGAGACCCCGGCCGGGCCGGCTGCGGGTCCCCCGCCCCTGTCGTAGCCTTCCTGCAGCGGAGCCGGTTCAGCAGAGAGCCGGCGACGAACAAGGGACTGATGCGTGACCGTGTCCGCGGCTGACCTCGCGGCCCGCCCGTCGGGCGGTCTGGTCCACGACGTGGCCTTCGCGGCCTCCGCAACCGGTCTGGCCCAGCTCGCCGTCCCGTTCGCGCGTGCGGGGCTCGCTGCCGGCGACCCGGTCGTCGTGGTCACCAGCGACGCGGTCGCCGACGCGGTGCGGGCAGCACTCGGGGACCTGCCCGGCCTGGCCCTCGTCGATCAGGAGTCCGTCTTCGGCCGGCGCACCCCGGCGACGCTGACCGCCTTCCGGCAGCTGGTGGCCGAGACGACCCCGGCGCCGGGCCGGCACCTGCGGGTGATCAGCGAGCTCCCCGGCGGGCTCGGCTCGCGCGACCAGCTGGAGTGGCAGCGGTACGAGGCGGTGGTGGAGCACGCCCTGGCCGGCTGGCCGGTGTGGTTCCTCTGCCTGCAGGACACCGGGCAGCTGCCCGGGCAGCTGGTGCGCTGGGCGCACTGCACGCACCGCCACGTCATCGACGACCGGGGCCGCCGACCCAACCCCGGCTTCACCGAGCCCGAGCAGCTGCTGCCGCAGCTGCCGGTCCCCGCCGAGCCGCTGCAGCAGGCCCCGCCGCTGCTGGCCGCCGACGGGGTGACCCGCCCGGGCGCCGTCCGCCACGGCCTGGTCCCGCTGCTGAACGCGCTGGACCGCTCCCCCGACGCCACCGACGACCTGCTGCTCGCCATCGACGAGCTGGTCACCAACGCGCTGGTGCACGGCCGTCCGCCGGTCGACGTCCGCGTCTGGGCCGACGGGGGCACGGTCGTGTGCACCGTCGTCGACCGCGGCGGCGGCCCCACCGACCCGTTCGCCGGCTACGGGCCGGCGCACGGCGACGACCTCTCCCGCGGTGGCATGGGGCTGTGGCTGGCCCGCCAGCTCTGCGACCACGTGGACATCTGGACCGACGAGCGGGGCGTCACCGTCCGGGTCACCACGGAGCTGCCGGCCCGCTGACCCCGGTCAGCGCTGCGTGGGTGGAACCCAGCCGATCGCCGGGACGACGTGCCGGGTGATCGTCTCCAGGAGCCGGGCGTTGTACTCGACGCCGAGCATGTTCGGGATGGTCAGCAGCAGCGTGTCGGCGTCCCGGACGGCGGCGTCCTTGGCCAGCTCCTCGGCCAGCTGGTCCGGCTCGCCGGCGTAGCTCTTACCGAACCGGGCGCGCACGCCCTCCAGGACGCCGACCTGGTCGGTGCTGGTGCGGTCGCCGCCGAAGTACTGCCGGTCCTCGTCGGTGGTGATGGGCATGACCGAGCGGCTCACCGACACCCGCGGCTCGTGCGCCCAGCCGGCGTCGGCCCAGGCCGCACGGAACAGTGCGATCTGCTCGGCCTGCAGCTCGTCGAAGGGGACCCCGGTGTCCTCGCTGAGCAGGGTGGAGCTCATCAGGTTCATCCCCTGCTGCGCGGTCCACACCGCCGTCTGCCGGGTGCCCGATCCCCACCAGATCCGCTGCCGCAGCCCCGGGGACTGCGGCTGGACCGCCAGCCGGGCGTTCCCCCCGACCATCCGGGGGTCGGCGTCGACCACGGCCGCGCCGTCGATCGCCGCCAGGAAGAGCGCCGTCTTCTCCCGGGCGAGCTCCGCGTCGCTGCTGCCCTCGGCCGGCACGTAGCCGAAGGCCTCCGAGCCGCGCAGCGCCGTCTCCGGTGACCCCCGGCTCACCCCCAGCTGCAGCCGGCCGGCTGAGAGCAGGTCGGCCGCGGCGGCCTCCTCGGCCATGTACAGCGGGTTCTCGTAGCGCATGTCGATGACCCCGGTGCCGATCTCGATCCGCCGGGTCCGCGCCGCGATCGCCGACAGCAGCGGGAACGGCGAGGCCAGCTGCCGGGCGAAGTGGTGCACCCGCACGTACGCACCGTCGACGCCGAGCTCCTCGGCGGCCTCGGCCAGCTCGACGGTCTGCAGCAGGGCATCGGCCCCGGTGCGCACCCGCGAGCCGGGGATGGGCTGCCAGTGCCCGAAGTTCAGGAAGCCGATCCGCTTGTCCACACGTCCACCTCTCGTCGGTCTCCTGGCGGTCAGCGCCGGGACGGCGGCGGCTGTTCCCGCCGGGACGATCCGGGCCCCCGCTGGGGTTGAGCAGGTCGGAGGACCCGTCCGGACCCGAGGAGACAGCCATGCGCGCCACCATCGACGGAACCGTGCTCGCCGAGGCCCCCGAGGAGGAGCTGGTCCGCATCGAGGGCAACTGGTACTTCCCGCCGGCGGCGGTCGTGCCCGGCACCCTCGCCGAGAGCGCGACGGCCTACACCTGCCCGTGGAAGGGCGCCGCGCAGTACTGGGACGTGGTCACGCCCGCCGGGGTGCGCAAGGACGGCGCCTGGAGCTACCCCGACATCAAGCCCTCAGCGGTCGAGCGGGTGGGGCGGGACTTCGCCGGCTACGTCGCCTTCTCCCCCGGCGTGACCGTCGGCGCCTGACCAGGTGGCTGTTGCGGCGCACCGGGCGCTGTTACGGTCGATGTCGGGTCGAAGCTCCGGCCCTGACCACGCGCACGACCGGCGCACGACCGGCGCGCGACCGCCGGAGCGGACGTTCCGGCGGGTGAACGAGGGGAAAGCCCACGTACACCGATCCGCTCCCCGACGACCCGACGCTGGTCGTCAGCCTCGACTGGGCCACCGGGTGCGTCCACCTCCGGGGCGATCTGGACCGAGGGGCGGCGCACCACCTCAGGGACGCCTTCACCGCCCTGCTGGCCACCGACCGGCTCGGGTGGACGATCGACGCCTCCGATGTGACGTTCTGCGACGCCGGTGGCCTGCGTGCCCTGACCGCGGCCGCCCGGGAGGCCGCGGCGGCCGGCCGGGAGCTGCGGCTGGGAGCCGCCGCCCGCTGCGTGACGCGGCTGCTCGCCCTGACCGGCCAGACCGGCCTGTTCACCGACGCCCACCCCACGCCGCCGACCCCCGCCCACCGAACCCGAGCACGTGCGCGGAGCCGGACGGGCGGCGGTGGCAGCACCACCACCCCCGCCCGGCACACCGTCCTCCGCTGACCCGAACCGTCACCCGGAGTGACGGCACGAACACGGCCACGCGGTCGAGGTTCCCCGGATCGGGCCGTTCGATGAGCGAGGCTGTTCCCCGTGACCTCCTCCGCACCCGAGTCGTCGAGCGCCTCCGGGCCCGGCACGGGGCAGCGGCTGCGCGCGGCCGACGTCCTGCTGGCCGACCGGGGACAGCTGTTCCGTGCCCTGTTCCTCGCCGCCCCCATCGGCAAGGCGGTGGTCGACCCCAGCGGGCGGATGCTGCTGGTCAACCCCGCCCTGTGCGAGCTCACCGGCCGCACGTCGGGTGAGCTGATCGGCCGGCACCTCGACCTGCTGGCCCACCCGGACGACGTCCCGCTGGAGGACCGCGCCACCGAGCACGTGCCGGGCACCCCGCTGCTCGACCCCCAGCTGGCCGTCGTCGGCGAGCGCCGGCTCCGGCGCGCCGACGGTGAGAGCGTCTGGGTGCACCAGACCCAGGAGCTGGTGCACCACGCCACCGGCGAGCTCCAGTTCGTGCTGCTGTCGATGGTCGACGTCACCGACCGCCGCCGGGCCGAGGAGGACCTGGTCCGCCGCGCCTTCACCGACCCGCTGACCGGGCTGCCGAACCGGCGCGCGCTCACCGACCGGCTGGGCCGGGCGCTGGCGTTCTCCCGCCGGCGCGGCACCTCCGTGGGGCTGCTGCACCTGGACCTGGACCGGTTCACCGCGGTCAACGACTCCCTCGGCCACGAGGGCGGGGACCAGCTGCTCTGCCAGGTGGCCGACCGGCTGCGCTGGAGCACCCGGGTCGAGGACACCGCCGTCCGCTTCGGCGCCGACGAGTTCCTCGTGCTGGCCGAGGAGGTCGAGGACGTCGACGGGCTGCGGACCCTCGCCGACCGGCTGCTCTCGGTGCTCGACGAGCCCTTCCACGTGGGCGACCGGGAGATCACCCTGTCGGCCAGCGTGGGGGTCACCCTGGGCAACGACCTGGCCCCCGAGGCGCTGCTGCGCCAGGCGCACAGCGCGCTCGCCCGGGCCAAGGCCAACGGCGGACGCGGCCTGGTCGAGGTGCACGACGAGGCCCTCGGGGAGGGCTACGTGGACCAGCTGCAGCTGGAGACCGACCTGCGGCACGCGCTGGAGGCCGGCGAGCTGCGGCTGTTCTACCAACCGATCGTGGCCCTGTCCGACGAGCACCTGCTCGGCTACGAGGCGCTGATCCGCTGGCAGCACCCGACCCGGGGGCTGCTCCCGCCCGGGGCCTTCCTGGCCGCGGCCGAGGACAACCGCCTCACCTCCCGCCTGGGTGCCTGGGTGCTGCACCAGGCCTGCTGGGACGCCGCCGGCTGGGACCCGGGCCTGCGGGTGCACGTCAACATCTCCGCCCGGCACCTGGCCGAGCCCGGCTTCAGCGAGCTGGTCGCCGACGCGCTGGCCACCTCCGGGCTGGCCGCCGAGCGGCTGGAGCTGGAGATCACCGAGTCCACGGCGCTCTTCGCCGCCGACGCCACGCTGCACGCGGTCGACCAGGTCACCGAGAGCGGCGTGACCCTGGCCCTGGACGACTTCGGCACCGGTTACTCGGCGATCACCGCGCTGCACCGGCTGCCGATCCACACCGTGAAGATCGACCGTTCCTTCGTCGCCGACGTCGTCACCCAGCCGGCCACCGCCGCGCTGGTGCAGGGGCTGCTGCAGCTGGGGCAGGGCATGGGCCTGCAGGTCATCGCGGAGGGCATCGAGGACGGCGAGCAGGCCCGCTGGCTGCGCGAGCACGGCTGCGCGATGGCGCAGGGCTACGCCTTCGGGCGGCCGGCGCCACTGCCGGCCCGTGAGCTCGACGACCTGGCCGTGCCGCCGGACCTGGTCGGCCGGGACGACCCGTCGGTGGTCCCGGCCGACGGTGAGGACGGCGACGGCGAGGACGACGGGGGCGACGACGGGCACGGCCCGCTCGACCCCGCGACCGGTGAGGTCGACGCCGCCGTCGCCGACGACGAGGGGGCCGAGGACGACGGGGCCGGCGCCGCGGTGGGCGACGGGCTCGAGGACGGCGCCGACGCCGAGCTGACCGCGCCGGACGCCGACGCCTACCCCGCCGTCCCGCAGCTGGACTCCTTCGCGGTGTTCGCCACCGACCCCCGCGACTTCGCCGAACCGGAGGACCTGCCCGAGGCCCCCGAGCCGCCGGCGGTCCGGGCCCTGCACGCCACCGGGGAGCCGACGTCCGGGCCGATCGCCCAGCCCATCCCGCTCTTCGGCCGCTGGGACCCCGAGCCGGCGGAGCCGATGGCCGACTCGGTGCCGGTGGCCGGCGCGGAACCGGCGGACGCGGAGCCGATGGCCGCGAAGCCGGCGGACGCGGAGCCGATGGCCGACGCGGAGCAGTCGTTCGACCCGCACTCCTTCGCCCCGTCCAGCGCGCTGGCGGAGCTGAGCGCGCTGCTGGCCGCCAGCGGCCGGCCGGATGCGCTGCGGCTGCCCGAGCCCCGCGACTCCACCGAGTACGGGCGGTTCGCCGAGCGCGGCCCGCGGTCCGAGCCGTTCCCCGGTCCGACCACCGGCCCGCTGCCCGAGCCCGGCGACCGCTGACCGTCCCGTGCGGTGCCGCCCGGCACCGCACGGCACGGCCTACCCGAGCTGCGCGGCGCCGCCCAGCGGGGCGGCGACCGGGCGCTTGGCGACGCGGCCGTCGCCGGAGGACCGGCCGGTGAGCCGACGGCCGATCCAGGGCAGCACAAACCCGCGCACCCAGGCCAGCTCCTGCGCGGCGACCTCGCGGACCGACTTCGGCGGCGCGGGCTCCAGCGGGGTGCGCCAGCCCTCGTCGGCCACCGGCACGCCGAGGGCGGCCGCGGCGGCCAGCGCGGTGCGGCGGTGCCCCTCGGCGGTCAGGTGGATCCGGTCACCGGGGTCCCACATCCGCGCGTCCTGCAGCCAGGCCGCGCCCCACTGGTCGAGCACGACGGCGCCGTGCCGGGCGGCGATCGACCACAGGTGGGAGTTGAAGACGGCCACCCGGCCGCGGGTGCGCCGGATGATCGGGGTCTGCCGGGGGTCGACGCCGGTGGCCAGCAGCACGTCGGCGCCGGCCTCCCGGAACGCGACCACGGCGGTCTCCAGGTCGGCGGCCAGCCGGTCGGGGTCGACGCCGGGGCGCAGCAGGTCGTTGCCGCCGGCGACCAGGCTCACCAGGTCGGGTGCGGCCGCGAGCGCCATCGGCACCTGCTCGTCGAGCACCTGCGCGAGCAGCCGGCCGCGGATGGCGAGGTTCGCGTACTCGACCTCCCCGCTGGGAGAGGCGGCGGCCAGGTGGCCGGCGAGCCGGTCGGCCCAGCCGCGGAAGGCATCGGGCGCGGTGGGGTCCGGGTCGCTGAGCCCCTCGGTGAAGGAGTCCCCCAGCGCGATGTAGCGCTGCCACGTCCGTCGATCGCTGCCCGGTTGCACGCGACCACTGCACCACACCCGGCGGGCCCGCCCGCCCGGCCCCCGGCGATCCCTTCCCCGGGCAGTCGTGCTCTGCCCACCCGCGGCGGGCAGAGCACGACTCCCCGGGCGATCACGACTCCCCCGGGCGATCACGACTCCCCCGGGCAATCACGACTCCCCGGGCAGTGGGGTGCGGGGCGGCACGCCACACGGCTGACACACGAGCCGGTCAGGATGCGTGCATGCGCACCGACGTGGCCTGCCGGCTCACCGTCTCCTCCCCCTCCCCGGCTCCGGCGCTGCTCCAGGTCGCGCTGGCCGCACCGGCCGGTGAGCTGCTCACCGTGGTCTGCGACGGGCGGCCGGTGGCCGTCGAGGAGGTCGCCGTCCCCGGCGCGCGCGTGCACCGGCTGCAGCTGCCGGCCGGCGAGACGACGATCGCCTACACCGGGCACGTGACCGGGGGCGGCCGGCCGCGGGAGGTGACCGCGGCCGACTGGGCGGAGTTCGTCCGCCCCAGCCGCTACTGCCCCTCGGACCAGCTGGAGGGCTACGCCGGCACCGAGTTCGGCCGGTCGGCGCCCCGCGCCGAGCTGGTCGCCACCGTGGCCGCCTGGGTGCACGACCGGCTGGTGTACACCGCCGGCTCCAGCCGGCCGGTCGACACCGCGGTCGACACCCTGCTGCTGGGCCGGGGTGTGTGCCGGGACTACGCGCACCTGACCATGACGCTGCTGCGGGCCCTGGAGGTGCCGGCCCGGCTGGTCGCCGTCTACGCCCCGGGACTGTCCCCGATGGACTTCCACGCCGTGGTCGAGGCCGACGTCGACGGCGTGTGGCAGACCGTCGACGCGACCCGGCTGGCGCCGACCTCGGCGCTGGTGCGGATCTGCTCCGGTCGCGACGCCGCCGACACCGCCTTCCTGTCGCTGTTCGGCGGGCAGGCCACCCTCGGCGCGATGACGGTGACCGCCACCGTCGACGGCGAGCTGCCCGCCCCCAGCGATGAGCCCTACGCGCTGGCCTGAGGCCCCCGGCCCGGTACGGACACCCCACCCGGCTGGCGGCGGCGCAGCTCCTCGGGCACCAGCTCGACCAGCTCCTCGGGCAGCAGCGGCAGGTCCAGCAGGGAGAGCTTGACCCGGCTGCGGTCGGCTGCGGCCCAGTCGTCCAGCCGCACCAGCAGCCCGGCGTCGGCGCGGGAGGAGACGTGCAGCTCGTCGGCGGGTGCGAGCCGGCCGCGGACCAGCCCGTCGACCTCCACCGCCGGGCGGCCGGCCGTTGCCGGCAGGCTCAGCACGAGCGGCTCGTGAGGGCCGAGGACGACGGTGCGGTCGATGCCGTTCAGTGGAGCCGACGGGGTGACCAGCACCCCCTGGGCGCCCGGGGACATCACCGGACCACCCGCGGCGAAGTTGTAGGCGGTCGAGCCCATCGGGGTGGCGATGATCACGGCGTCGCTCCGGTAGTGGCCGTACCGGCGGCCGGCCACCGAGAGCGTCGCGTCGACCATCCCCTCCCCCGGCACCCGGGCGAGGACGACGTCGTTGAAGGCGACGGTCTCCCAGCCGGGTCCGCGGACCACCAGGCAGCTGCGCGACTCGATGGTCGAGCGCCCCTCGGCCATCGCGGTCAGGGCGGCCTCGAGCTCACGGCCCTCCACCTCGGTGAGGAACCCCAGCCGCCCGAAGTTGACCCCGAGCACCGGCACCGGCCGGCCGACGACCAGCCGCATCGCGCCGAGCAGGGTGCCGTCACCGCCGAGGGCCATGATGCCGTCGCAGGAGTCCGCGAGCTCGGCCGGCTCCACCGGGGTCACCCCGGTCAGCCCCAGCCGGCTGACGTCCTCGGCCGCGGCGACCAGCTCGACGCCGTGGCTGCTCGTCCAGGCCGCCACCTGCGCCGCGGCAGCCGAGCAGTCGCGGTGCGGATGCAGGACCAGCCCGATGCGGCTGCCGTCGTGCACGCCCTCAGCCTCGCAGCGTCTCGAGCAGGCGCAGCCAGATCTCGCTGATCGTCGGGTACGACGGGACGGCGTGCCACAGCCGGCTGATCGGCACCTCCCCGACCACCGCGATCGTCGCCGAGTGCAGCAGCTCGGCCACGCCCTCGCCGACGAACGTCATGCCCAGCAGCACCTCCCGCTCGGTGTCCACGACCGCGATCGCCGTCCCGGAGTAGCCGTCGGCGAAGACGGCCGCGCCGGCCACGCTGCCGATCGGGTACTCGACCACCCGGTGCGGGAGCCCGGCGTCGGCCGCCTGCGCGGCGGTCAGCCCGACCGCGGCCACCTGCGGGGAGGTGAAGACGACGCTGGGCGTGGCCCGGCGGTCGGCGGTGGCCACGAACGGCGACCAGTCGGCCGGGTCCACCTGCTCGCCGCGCGCCCGGGCGACGATCGCGGCGCCGGCCTGCCGGGCCTGGTACTTGCCCATGTGGGTCAGCTGCGCGCGCCCGTTGACGTCGCCCACGCCGTACAGCCAGGGCAGGCCGGCGACGTGCAGGGAGTCGTCGACGTCCAGGTACTCCCCCGGCGTCAGCCCCACGGTGTCCACGCCGATGTCGTCGGTGTTCGCGGCGCGGCCGGTGGCGACCAGCACCTCGTCGCCGCGGAACTCCCCGGTCGAGCAGGCGAGCACCACCTCGTCGCCGTCGCGACGGGCGGTGCGCACCTCGGTGTCCAGCCGGACGTCGACGCCGAGTTCGCGCAGGGAGTCCGCGACCGCCTCCCCGGCCGCCGGCTCCAGGTGCGGCAGCAGCCGCTCGCCGTGCTGGAGCAGCGTGACCTGGGAGCCCAGCTGCTGCCAGGCGGTGGCCAGCTCGCAGCCCACGTAGCCGCCGCCGACCACGAGCAGCCGGCCGGGCGCCTCCTTCGCGCTGGTCCCCTCGCGCGGGGTCCACGGCCGGACGTCGGCCAGCCCGTCGACCGGCGGGACGGCGGCGCGGGACCCGGTGCAGACCGCCACCGCGTGCCGCGCGGTGAGCACCAGCTCGTCCCCGTCGTCGGTGGTGACCACGACGCGCTTCTCCCCCGCCAGCCGGGCGTGGCCGCGGACCAGCGCGATGCCCGCGCCGTCGACCCACTCCGCCTGGGAGGCGTCGTCCCAGTGGCTGGTGAAGTCGTCGCGGCGGGCGAGGGTGGCCGTGACGTCCTGCTCGCCGGTGACCGCGGCCGCGGCGCCGGGCACCGCGCGGGCCTGGCCGAGCACCTCGCTGCCGCGCAGCAGGGTCTTGCTGGGCATGCACGCCCAGTAGGAGCACTCGCCGCCGACGAGTTCGGACTCGACGAGCACGGCGCTCAGGCCGCCGCGGACGACGATGTCGGCGACGTTCTCCCCGGTCGACCCGGCGCCGAGGACGACGACGTCGAAGGACTGCTCTGCATCGGTCACCCGGCCATCCTGGCGGTTGTGGTCGACTGGCCGCCATGCCGGTCGATGCGCAGGAGTTCGCCGCCGCCCTCCGCCAGTACGCCGCCGGGGTGGTCCTGCTGACGGTGCGCGACGACATCGACGACGTCGGGACGACGGTCACCTCGTTGATGAGCGTCTCGGCCGACCCGCCGCTGGTCGCGATCGGCCTGGCCACCGACGGCTACCCGGCCGAGGTGCTCCAGTCGGTGGGCTCGGCGGTCGTCAACGTCCTGGCGGCGCCGCAGGCGATCCTGGCCAGCCGGTTCGCCTCCGCCGGGCGGCCCAGCGCCCGGCACCTGCTGGAGTCGGTGCCCTGGCACCGGGCGCCGGTCAGCGACGCGATCGTGCTCGACGGCGCCCTGGCGGCGCTGGACTGCCGGGTGCACTCGGTGGTCGAGGCCGGCAGCCACGTCGTCGTCCTGCTGGCGGTGGAGGGGGTGCCGGTGCTCGGCGACGGCGACCCGCTGGTGCGGCTGCGCGGCCGCTGGACCGACGGCGCCGGACGGCTCGCCGGCCGGGGCTGACGTCGTGCAGGCCCCGTCCGGAGGCTCGCCCCGAGCAGGCAGGGGCGCGTGGGACGGGGTCGGCTGTCACATCCGCGGCGTCGGCGGTGCTGTAGAGGTGTGGACGTCGTCGGGCAGGGCCGGGTCGCACCGTTCAGCGCGGTGCGCACGGCCGCACGGGTCAACACGGCCGTGAGGGGCACGCGCCAGGCGGTGCACCCCGACCTCGAGCAGGTGTTCCGCGACGGCTACCCGCGGGTGGTCGCCGTGGCCGCCCGCGTCCTCGGCTCGCGCGACGAGGCCGAGGACGTCGCCCAGGAGGTGTTCCTGGCGTTCAGCCGGTCCGCCGTGCCCGCCGCGGAGGCGCCGGGGTGGCTCTCGGTCGCCGCCGCGCACACCGCGCTGAACCTGATCCGGTCGGGCCGCCGCCGGTCGGCCCGGGAGGCGGCCGTCGCCGACCGGGACGGCCTGGTCCCCGACGTCGCCGACACCGTCGTCGCCCGCGACGACTCCCGCCGGGTGCGCGCCGCCCTCGCCCGGCTGCCCCGCAACCAGGCGCTCGCCCTGGTGCTGCGCCACAGCGGCCTCAGCTACGCCGAGGTCGCGGCGGCCCTCGACCTCTCCCCCGGCAGCGTCGGCACCACCGTCCGACGCGCCGAGTCCGCCCTGCGCAAGGAGTTGACCCACGATGCGTCTGCGACCTGACCCCCACCCGGCCGACGGCACGCTGCGCCGGCTGCTCGACGAGCCCGCCGGCGTTCCCGACGCCGACCGCGCCCACGTCGCCGGCTGCCCGGCCTGCCTGCAGCGGCTGGACACCGTCCGCGCCGACGCCACCGCCGCCGCGACGGCCCTGGCGACCACCGACGCCGCCCCGGACGTCGACCGCGCCTGGCTGCGGCTGCAGGCGGCGACCCGGCCGAGCCCCTCCACCGCGGCCCGCACCACCGCACCGGCCCGCAGCTGGCGGAACCGGCTGCGCAGCCCCGTGGTCGCCGCGTTCGGCGTCGTGCTGGTCGTCGGGGGTGCGGGGGTCGCGGCCGCGGGCGACTGGGTGCAGGTGTTCCGCACCGAGGAGATCGCCCCGGTCGCGGTCACCGAGGCCGACCTGGTCGCGCTGCCCGACCTCTCCGGGTACGGCACGCTGCGGCCGGTCGCCGAGCCGGACGTGCGTGAGGTCGCCGACGCCGCGGCCGCCGAGGAGGCCACCGGCCTGATGGTGCCGCAGGTCGACGAGCTGCCGCGCGGCGTCACCGGCGAGCCGACCTACACCGTCGGCGACCAGCTGGTCGCCGAGTTCACCTTCTCCGCCGACCGGGCGGCGGCCGCCCCCCGGGAGCAGCTGCCGCCCGTGCCCGCCGGGCTCGACCGCAGCACCTTCCCGCTGACCCCCCGCCCCGGTGTCGCCGCCATCTTGTGGGAGGGCCGCG